>DAIQPV010000361.1:0-2635 GCA_036787145.1 Rhodospirillales bacterium | reverse complement strand
GGCATATCCGGTGAGATGCAGCAGCGAGTACAGCAACATCGAGCCGTGCCCGGCCGAAAGGATGAACCGGTCGCGGTCTTGCCACTCGGGCGCGGCGGGATCGAAGGTGAGGAAGCGCGTCCACAAGACCGCGGCCGCCGTCGCCATGCCCATCGGCAGCCCCGGATGGCCCGATTTCGCCTTTTGCACCGCATCCGCCGACAGCAGGCGGATGGCGTTCGTCATCTCTTCGAACGTCGCCACCGGATGCGCCTCGGCATCCGCCCCGGCGCGCGCTGCTCTCGAGGTCGTGGTAAGGGCTTGCGCGACAGTCATCGCAGGTTTGTCCTCAGTTCGCATGGGCGCCGACCGCGGCATTCAAGAGGTAATGCGTAATCAACAGCTGTGACAGGGCGAGCGGAATGCTTTGCCGTGGAGTGTTGGTTGCGTCCCGGTAAGAGCCGAAGTTTGGTCGCTCAGTGCGGCCGTTCGCCAACAGTCCCCAGAACTGCTGCTGCAGCATGTCGGCCTCAACATCAGGCATTCCGCCAAAGACGTGCAGCGCATCGGCCGGGCGGCCATCGAGATCCCGGGCCAGCTCGAGCACCAGTCCGCCCTCGGCGCCCGCCTCGAGCAGAGGCGCCAGATCGACGTACGGCAATGTTGGCCGCAGGATGTGGCGAACGTTGAGGCGGCCTCCGCTCTCATCGGGATTGTCGTCCGGCGCGTAGAAGCTGATCACCATGTCGGCATAGTCACGCTGGGGAGCGACGTACTGCGCGCTGTCCCGGTTCAGGCGGGGCAACAAGGCCATGGCCTGTTCGATCGAGTAGCCAAAACCGCCGGGGCCTGTATCCCGCTGAAACTTCCAGCGCAGGCGCAGTGTCTCCTGCGGCTCCATGTAAAACTTCAGGTCATAATGCTCGCGCAGGCGCGGCGTGGCGTACCCGTGCAGCCCCTCAAGGATAATGAAGCGCCTCGGCTCCACGTATTCGGGCGGCTCCAGCACGCCGCCAACGTGATTGTAGACCGGCTTGAGGATCGGCTCTCCCGCCCGCAGCAGATCGATGTGCTGCTCCAGGATGTCGAGGTAGTTGCAGGCGGGGTCATGGGGGGTCAGGCCGTTCTGCACCCGCTGCGCCCGATCGTAGCGGTGGTAGTCATCAATGCAGATGGCGAGCGTCCGATCTCGCCCCAGGATGTTCGCCAAGCCTGCGGCAAACGTCGATTTTCCTGCCCCGGAATCGCCGACGATGCCGATGATCACCGGGCGTTCCTGGCGTTGCAGGGATATTTTCAAGCCACGTTCTCCCGGGCCGCGGATCAACCTTCCGCCAGCGCGATCAGTGCGCTCACTGCCATCAATAACCGCTTGGCCGGCCCTTGAAAACCCCCAGCGGATCCAGTGTCCGGACTCTGGCAGCCTGCGTCACCACTGCCACGCCGATGGCGGAGGCGCCATCAGTCTCAACGCGGGCTTGCGGCGTCAAATAGCGCGGTGGATTCGCGATGAGCCACACAGGTGGGACGAAATGGGGCGAGAGACGGGATTCGAACCCGCGACACCCGGGACCACAACCCGGTGCTCTGCCAACTGAGCTACTCCCGCCATGGATGCTGCCAGAGATAACTGTCGCCGGCATCCCAGTCAATCAACGCCCGTTCTTGTCATGCGCGGACTTGATCCGCGCATCCACGGGGCTCCGCCTGGCACGTTCGCTTACAGCGTGGATGGCCGGGACGAGCCCGGACATGACGGCAGCGTGCTACTGCTTGCGCAAAGTGACCAATTGAAACAGCCCGAACGGCGGAACCGGCTGCTGGGCTTCCATGCTCAGCGGGCTATCCTCAAGCAGGGTGCCGAGTTCGAACGCCGGGCGCCAGCCGAGCCAGCGCGACAGCGGCTGCATCCGCCTCGAAACAAAGCCATTGTGCCCGTTGACGAAATGATTGCAGACGATGACCGTCCCGCCCGGCGCGCAGACCCGCTCCATCTCGGCAAGGCAGCGTTGCGGATGCGGCGCCACCGACATGACATAGCTGGCCACGACGACATCGAAGCTGCCGTCGGCAAAGCGCAAATCCTCTCCGTCCATCTCATGCAGGGCAACCACGTTGGTCAGACCTTCGTCTGTCACCCGCTTGCGCGCGTGCTCCAGCATTTCGGATGAAACATCAACGCCTGTAACCCGCTTGTCCGCCGAATAGAGCGGCAACGACAACCCCGTTCCGACGCCCACTTCCAGCACGCTGGACAGAGGCAGGCTGTTCACGTAGCGAGCGACGGCCGCGCGGCCATTCTGAAAGATCGCGCCGAACACCACATCATAAGCGGGTGCCCAACGGCGATACGCACTGAGGACCGACTCGAGGTCGAGGGACGCGCGTGACCCGTTCATTCCTTTCGGCATCATAATGTCTGACCGATTCCTTCTCATGACCGCTCATCGGGAAGTCGCCCGGAACAGCGTCTGCTTTAATCCACCCCAGCCGCACGCTGCGGAGCCCGCAACTTAGCGGCGCGGACGGCCCGGTCAATACTTCGATCGCCGGATCAGCCGCGATCCTGGTGCGGGTTTTGCTCGCGACTCGCCCTCATCCGCCGGAAAACCAACGCCTCAGGCGAAGCACTGCCTCGTCGAGGACCTCGTCCCGC
>DAIQPV010000027.1:0-17252 GCA_036787145.1 Rhodospirillales bacterium | reverse complement strand
TTCCTGCGGCTGGCACGGGCGTCCTTTGTCGCAGCCCCGTCCATCTCGATCGACTACGCCGTCATGGAACACACGGACAAGGGCGTGGTCGTTGCCGCCGACATGGGCTGGAACGATGTGGGGTCCTGGTCGGCTTTGTGGGAAATCAGCGATAAGGATCCACAGGGCAACGCCGTGATTGGCGACGTGCTCGTGCAAGATGCGCACAATTGTTACGTTCGCGGCGATGGCAATCTGGTCGCCGCGATCGGTGTCGATGATCTGGTCATCGTCGCCACCGATGACGTTGTCCTGGTGGTGCCGCGGGATCGCGCCCAGGAGGTCAAGAAGATCGTGGCGACCGTCGAGCAGGCCGGCCGCACCGAGCACTATGTTCACAGTCAGGTCTTCCGGCCTTGGGGATGGTACCGGAGTATCCAGGATGGGCCGCGCTTCCAGGTGAAGGAAATCGTCGTCGCCCCCGGCCAAAAGCTCAGTCAGCAGATGCATCACCACCGCGCCGAGCACTGGGTTGTCGTCTCGGGAACGGCGAGGGTCACCCGCGGAAGCGAGCATTTTTTCGTCACCGAGAACCAATCCACCTACATTCCGCACGCGACCACCCACTGCCTCGAGAATCCGGGCAAAATTCCCCTCCGTATGATCGAGGTGCAATCCGGGCCCTACCTGGGCGAGGATGACATTGTTCGGTTCGAGGATGTTTACGGCCGGGCGCCTGCCGCGGTGAAGTAGCGGCGTCGGCTCGGTCGTCGCCACCGCGCGCGCCCCCCAAGCTCAACGAAAGGCTCACCGGTCGCCGGGCGGCTTGCCGCCCGCGCAGCGGCAACAGGCGCGTGTCATTGCCGCGCCGGCTCGCCTTCGGAAGCGGCTCCGGCAGCATCCCCTTATGGTCCGGCGGTGCCATAGTTCCGAACTAATTTGCCTCAAACGGACTGCGTCAAAAAGGGGGGGTCTACAGCAACCTTAGACCCCAAAAAGGCCATCAAATAGCCACATGCCACGCAAAGTTGCCTGCTATCGGGCGAATTCTGGGACCCAGTCGGGACATGCTGACAGAGGTTTCGAACAACCCGGAGGCAAAAATGACAGGTTTGACGTTGCAGACATGGCCATCACCAGCGGCCATAAAAGGCCGCTTGGTCTTTGTTCGTTTGGGAAGTTGGGTCGTCCGCTGTGTACCGGCGGTCGGGGGACAAGGCGGACTGCCGGTGACCTTGGCCGCATCGGTTGCGGCCGGTATGCTGATCAGCGGCGCGGCGAGCGCGGGCTGCACCACATCGAAAATCCCGTTTCTCAACCCCTTCAGCAAAGCTTCCGCTCACCATCGACCGATCGGCGATGATGCTGTATATGCGGACGATTCAGACCCAAGCACGGAGAGCTGGTTCAAGAATACCGGCAAGCGGATCAACATCAACGTCGGCGCGCCCTGGGGCGTCAGCGTGGCGTCAACCGTGGCGACGGACCCCATGGTCACCGTGGGGGCGATCAGCCGCATATGCGACAGAATCGAGGGCGTGCCAGTAACGGTCCGAATGCCCGCGGAAGGCTTTGTCACGTCGGTCAAAGTGAACAGCAATGGCTGCACCGACGGGGTGGTGGTCCTTTACGATAAGACAAAGGCTCTCCCGCACCAGCTCCGCCAGTACAATTGGAACGGCGGCGCGCCGCTCGCCGGCCAATACAAGACCTGGAGCATCTCCGGCCTTGGCCACGGCACCCGGCCCGGCGATCGGCTGGGCACCAGCGCCTCTGGCGTGGCGGCTCTGTTCGGCCTGCTGCGTGGCAATGAAATCAACCGCTCGAACAAGAAGGTCGAGCACGCCCTGCAGATGATCCTGCCGTCCAGGGCGTCGCACTGCGCGATGATGATGTCGCGGCAGGTCGTGCTTCCCGCCACCAGTGGCGATGGCTACATGAACGATCCCGGCAACAACCTGGGCAACATCCCGTATGGCGCCTTGATGGCGCTGCCGCC
Organism: Rhodospirillales bacterium; assembly: GCA_036787145.1. Classification (GTDB taxonomy): domain Bacteria; phylum Pseudomonadota; class Alphaproteobacteria; order Rhodospirillales; family Defluviicoccaceae; genus Defluviicoccus. Next base: position 15,274 of record DAIQPV010000027.1, on the reverse strand, counting down.
GCCGGCGAAGGGCGGCCCCAATCTTGAGTCCCTGGGACTGAGCGACCGCGGCAAGCGCCTGGCCGAAGCGGTGCGCGATTACGGTATCTACGCCGTCGATACGGGCGATTGCCCCGCTCTGCGCGCCGACCAGTTCGTGCAGAACACGGCCGAGCTGAAGACTGCCCTGACCAAGATCTATCCCTACATCCGGCGCGTGCTGAACAACGACGTCCTGGGGACCGCCACCGCCGGCGGCGGCGCCGGCATCGCGCCCAACTGCGCCAACGACGCGTAATCGCGATCGAATAGCCAACGCCTGGATCGCAGCTCAGCCTTCCCGCCGCGTCCGCAGGTCAGCGCCGGGCGCGGCGGCGTTCTTCGCCACCTCACACGGATTCGGATCCACCTGCGGTCCTCCCCAGCGCGGCGCCGCGGGGGCGATCGGGCAGAGCCACGCTCAGCGGGAAAATCGAGAGGCCAAGGTGGCATGCAGGGCACGCAGAGCCATCGCTTCTCCCCCTTCCGGCCGGCCAGAGCGGCTATCGAGATTCCACGCCATCGCATCGATATGCACCCACGGGCAGACCGGATCGACGAACTCCGCCAGGAACAATGCCGCAGTGATGGCGCCGGCGAAGGCGTGATCCGGAGCATTGGTGAGGTCCGCGACTTTGCCGCGCACATGCCGCCGGTAGCCCGGCCACAGCGGCAGCCGCCAGAGTGGGTCGCCCACCCTCAGGCCTGCGGCCAGCAGTTGCCCGGCCAGCCGGTCGTCGTTGCTGAACAGGGCTGGAAGCTCGGTGCCGAGCGCGACGCGGGCGGCGCCGGTCAGCGTGGCGCAGTCGATCAGAATATCCGGATGCTCGCTCGCGGCTTCGGTAAGGGCGTCGGCAAGGATCACGCGCCCCTCGGCATCGGTATTGCCAATCTCGATCGTTTGTCCGCTGCGGCTACGGATCACATCGAGCGGCCGCAGCGCATCGCCGGAAATGCTGTTCTCGACGGCCGGGATCAGCAGGCGCAGGCGCACCGGCAGGCCCTCGTCCATGATCATCTGGGCGAGGCCGGTGAGGATCGCGGCGCCGCCCATGTCCTTCTTCATGAGCTTCATTGCGCCGGCACCCTTGATGTCGAGGCCACCGGAGTCGAAGCAGACACCCTTGCCGCAAAGCGTCACCTTCGGCGCGTCCTCCTCTCCCCAGACGAGGTCGATCAGCCGCGGCGGTCTGGCACTGGCCCGGCCGACCGCATGAATCGCGGGATAGCCCCGCGCCAGCAGCTCGTCGCCCTCGATCACAGCGCATCGGGCGCCGAACCGCTGCCCCGCTGCCGCCACCGCGTTTGCCAACTCAGCCGGGCCCATGTCCGACGCCGGCGTGTTGATGAGGTCGCGGACGAGAAAGATGGCGTTGGCGGTCCGATCGACAGCACCGCGCCGCGCTTCTTCCGGCCACGCCAGCGAGGCGAAGCTGGCGATCGCCTTTCCGTAGCGGTCAAAGCGATAGGTGCCCAGCGCCCAACCAAGGCAGATGGCGTCGGCCTCGTCCCCGGACAGAGGGCTGTCCACCCTGTAGATTGCCGGCGGCAGGCTGCCCGGCAGCTTCGCCCAGTCCCACATCGGCTCATCGCCGACACCGAACAGCACCCGGCCGATTCCTCCGTCCGCCGTCGGCACCAGGCAGAAGGTTCCCGGTGCGGCGGAAAAGCCCACCGTGCCGACCCAGGCAGCATCTGCCGGAGAACGCTCCAGAAAGCCCGTTAGGGCCGGGCCGTTCAGCGGCGTAACCGGTATGCCGACGCCGCCAGCGCCGTCGGCCAGAAAGCGGCATGCGGGCATGTTATTGACCTCCGGGTGCTGCTACCGATCCTTGTGCATAGAAGCGCCGGGCCCCCGGATGCAGGGGGACCGCGAGATTATCGAGGGCCGTCTGGCGCTGGATCTGGAGCCCGACCGGGATCGCGTCCAGCACCTTCCGGTTGCGCGGATCCCAGATCGCCCGAGTGATGGCAAAGGCCAGATCGTCCGACATCGCGGTGGTGACAAGCAGTTGCGCCCTGACCGCGATCGTGGGGGTTGCCGCCACGCGGGAATAGGTGCCCGCGTCGATCGTGCCCGGCATCAGACTGTGCTGGGCGGCGAGAAGGCGCCGGGCCGGCGCGCCGTCGATCGGCAACAGGGTCAGCGGCACCGTCTCGGCCGCCAGCGCCACGGCGGTCACCGGGGCTCCGCCAACGATGAAGAAGGCATCGACCGTGCCCGCGACCAGCATGTCGGCGGACCGCGCCAGCCGCTCGTAAACGGGCTCGATGTCGCGCAGGCCGACGCCGTACGCGCGCAGGACCAGCCGCGCCATCGCCAGCGTGCCGGAGTTGGCTTCACCCACCGACACGCGCTTGCCCCGAAGCTCGCCGATCGTGCGAATCCCGCCGGCGCGGACGACCACATGGACCGTTTCGGGAAAAAGGTTGGCGATCGAGCGGAGAGACGGGACAGGCTGGCGAGCAAAGAGGCCCTGCCCGCCGAAGGCGTCCCGAGCGATGTCCGCCTGGCAGAGCGCCAGGCCGATGGCGCCGGAGGCGAGCTGACGGACGTTGTCCGGAGATCCTTGCGTCGAGACCGCGGCAGCGACCAGTCCGGCAACGCCGCAGGTGCCCCCCAGCCCGCAGGGCGCCGCTCCGGGAGGCTCGGAGATCATCTGGGCGAACGCGCCGCCGACGGGAAAATAGGTGCCGCCCACCGGCCCGGTGCCGATCCGGACGAAGCGGGCACTCTCCGCCGGCGCGGCGCTGCCGGAAAAGGGCAGCATCGTCGCAAACATCGACAGCAACAGCAAAAACCAGATGCGGCTCGCGAAGGTCATCCGCCGAATGTCGAAATCCGGAAGATTGGCAGGACCCGCGCACCATACGCGACCTTGCCGGCGGCGCCAAGCGCGACGGCGGTTAGCGGACGGGCAGGCGCGGGGAGCGGACGGGACGGCTTCCGGCTGCTGCTGGCTCCCCAGCGAAATCCCTTATGTCGTGCCTCAGGGAAGCGCGTGCGCCTCTGCGGTGCGGTTGCCTTCGGAGCCTGCGGCAGGCCGCGCGGCGACGCTGGCGGCCGGCTGCCCGGGCTTACCGCTTGCCCTTGCTTTCCGGCTGGCGACCGGGCCAGCCGTCTTGGGCCTGTTGTTTTCGCAGTACCAGCCATCCTCGGCGCGCGCGACGGCGACACTGACGGGACGGGTGACGCCTTCGCTGGTCCAGGCCTGCAGCATCGTCGGCTCCTTTTGCTCCTGCAGGCAATCGAAGGTGGCGATCACCCCGTTCGCGCCGGGCAACAACTCGATTCGGTCGGCCTTCTGCGATCCGAGCGTGACCACCGTGCCATACCACAAGCGCTTGCCCCGAACGACGATGTCCTGCTTCCGCCCGCCGGTCAGCGTCCACTGCTGCCCGTCGTCCAGACTGGGCACATCAGCCGCTGCCTTAGCCGACACAACCGTGCCATCCTCGGAGCAGGAGGTAGGGCCTTTGGCGGGGGCCACAGTAACTGGTACGGCAGGAGTTACGCCCTCGCTTGTCCAGACCTGCAGCGTCGGTTGTCCCGCCCCAGGCTGGTCTAGCAGGCAGTCGAAGGTGGCAATGATCCCATTCATATTCGGCAAGACTTCGATCCTGTCGGCCTTTTGAGAGCCGAGTGTAACTGCGGTGCTTCGCCACAGGCGTGTTCCTGTAATAACGACTGACTGTTTCCGCCCCGCTGTTACCGTCCACCCTTGGCCATCATCTAAGCTAGGTTCAGCAATCACCCAGAAGTTCAGCTTACGAGAAATCTCGTCAACCCGTCCTGGTAACTCGACTGATCCGGTTTGTTTTTCTCCAATCGAAGGATGAGCGCACAGCCCCGATGCCGTGGTTCGGAGCTCGCGAGGGTCGAGCCAACACGTCTGGTACGTAAGCCGCGCGCGACGCCACCAAGAGGGGACGGAGATTACGGCCGCCAGCGTGTATTGCTGGGTGCTCTGCAGAAGCTGGCCAGAAGAGTGATCCGCTGCACCGCGCAACGCCGGCGAAATTACCCAACCGAAGCTGGCTACGGCATAATTCTCAGGACCTGGAGCGGACGATTGATTTGATCCGCGACCGACGATAATCGGAAACCCTTGAGCAAGTTCCAACTTCCTGCTTCGCTCTTGCAGCACCTCGATCACCTGTGCAGCCAGCGTTTTGTCTGCTTTTCCGTTTCCGATTATTGACAATATATCATCGTCCCCGCTGATGATTCCGAGCCGTTGCATCATGTTCCTTGGTGTCACCGCATACGAAAATGTTGTAACATTTGAGCTAAGACTCTTTGTCAGGTTTTCCAGGGAGTCGCACTTAACAACAAACTTAATACTGCATGCGCTTCTGTCGTCACCTTGAACCGTTACATTGAAATATTGCCGAAGCTTATCTGCTCTATCATTGAGGTCCTTCAGCGTGTATTGTGCGATAACGCATCTCACGAGATCCGGTTCCCGCCGAGGAACAAGCGCACTACAGTGTGTGTCAGTGGGATATTCACTGCGTCGCGACCCGCATGCTTGCTTGATGACCTCGTCCAGTTTGTCATGCAGCCTTCGGTCTGGCAGATGCCTCAGACGATCATAAATATCCACAGTGGCAAATAGTCTATAATATCTTTCACTGGATAATAAGTCGCATGAAATATTAAGACCTTCTCTAATACCAGGTACTGGAAAAACGTATTTTTTAGGAGAGAAACAGTAATCTTTATACTCTAAAAATAACCTATTTATATTTATATCATTTGATTTAATTAAATCTTTGATGACATTTTTAGTCATGCGCTGTTTTTGATTCGTGTACCATTCAATAAATGTCTCTATAGTCTCTTGACAATTTGGCTCAACTAATTTTTTACAAATTTCGTTATAATAAAAATCAAACATTTTAGTAAGTTCATCTTGGGAAATAGCCTGTTCCATGAAGGCTCTAACCTGCGATGATAGCAAGCGCTCGGCGCCTTTTTCGACGTGCTTTCTCCAATCTTCAAAGACTTCTTCTGCGTCTCTTGGTACGGAGTCTTTGAAAATGTCTACACCGATCCAAGCGAGCTTATTCGTATTCGGACCGACCACGATGGTAGTATCGAACGTCAACCTGTAAACGGTATTTCCTTTGATATCGTGACGGTCGTCCAACTGCGTCTGCATCATCTCCGCGCGCACCTCTTCGCGGAACGCATGAAGGTCGCGAAAACGGTCTATGGTCAGTTCCGCAGGGTTGCCGTCAGTTCGCTCCGCCGTCCTCGACGGCAGCCCGGCGGATTTCTTTAGCTCGTCAGGCGGTGACGGGTTGTCGCCCGAAGTAGGTTTTTCTCCCGGTGCTGCGTGCTCAGCAATGCTTAGCTCCTCGCGCTTCAGAGTCGTCAAGCGCCCGGCCACCGATACAAACTGTAGATTGAAAAGCTGATCGGCACTTTTCTCAAGCTGTGAGTCGAGCCAACTTGCTTCCTTGAGACGGTCATTGACGAGTCTCTCGCGCGTATAGACCTTCGGGCTATCGACAATGATCAGACCCGTCGACTCGCGACTCGGAATCCACTCCCAAAACGTCTTGAAGGGCTTCGGGAGGGCAACCGCGAGACCATCGAGAAAGGCCACCAAAGTCAGTGTGACAACCAGAAGCCCGATGGCTGAGGCCAACAAGCGTACCTTGGCAAAGAAGCTTATCGGCTTAGGAGCCTTTTTACTTTTTGGTGGCACGTCACTTTTTGGTGGCACGTCACTTTTTGGCGGCACGTCGTCTTTGAAAGTGCCGTTGGTCCATCGCCAAACGCGGCGCCTGAGGTAGCGACCAAGCACCGTTAATCCCCCACTACGACGCATAACATCCGTCTCCGCTCGTCGGAGCTTTGGGAGAACCCGTCGTCGGATTGACGCCGGTTTCGCCGAGCCCCAATCGGCCTTCGAGGTCTTCCAGCACCACGTCGATCACCGCCTGCTTGGTCAGCCGGCAGAACAGCGTCTCGGTGCTGGCGAAGCTGCCGTTTTCGAACAGCTTGTTCGCCGGCGCGCCGCCGCGGCACACACCGGAGTACGCGCACCTTTCGGCGCACAGGCGAACGCCCGCGGCGATGTCGTCGCGGATCCGCTGAAAGTGCGGTTCATCCAGGATCGAAAGGAGCGGGGACGCATGCACGTTGCCGAAGGTGAAGCCGCGGTACTCCGGATGGCGCAGGCCGAGCAGTTCCGGCGAGAAGGTGCCGATGTTACCGTCCACGTCGACGGAGAGGATTGCCAGCGGCTCGGTCTGCTGGTTTGCCACGGTCTGACCCGATGTCCCGAGGATCGCTGCCAGGGCGCCGGCCACCTCGCGTAACTCCAAGGCTCGCGGCTCTTCGCTCATCCGCTCCAGGAAACGGCGCAGGAACCCTTTGAAAGCGGGCGTCGCATCGGGACGGTCGAGGGACGAGCGGGCATTGCCGCCCTCGATTTCCTCGATGTTGAAGGCGACGTCGCGAATGCCATGATCCCGGTAGAAGTCGAACAGCAGGTCGGGTGCCTGCAGCGATTCCCATCCCAGGACGGTGATCACGTGAAAGTCGATGCCGAACCGGTGCAGTCGTTCCACCGCTCGCAGCGCCCCGTCGAATGTGCCGCGCCCGCTGCGGGTGCGACGGCGGGCATCGTGCAGCGCCTGTGGCCCGTCAATGCTCAGGCCAATCTGAACGTTCCTGGCTCGAATAAACTCGGCCCAGCGGTCGTCGAGCAGCAGCCCATTGCTCTGAATGTTGTGCCGCACCGGTACCCGCGCCGTGTTGTGCGACCCGAGAACCTCGAATGCCCGCTCATACCACTCCGGAGGGAGCACCAGCGGTTCGCCGGCGTGCCAGACGACGGTGAAGCCCTGATCGCCAAGCCCGCTCTCAAAGACGCACGCCGAGACCCGGTCGAGCGTTGTCTCGCTCATCGTCGTCTTGACGCTGCGATCGGGAAGATAGCAGTAGCTGCAATTGATGTTGCAGAAGGGCGTGGGTTGGAGAACGAGAAGCTCCAGGGAAGGAAGTACGTTGGACATCCGCCCCCCTCTTGATCCCTCGGCGTTAGTGCCCGGACATCGCGCTCACCAATTGCGCCAAGCATTGTTCCAATAGTTCGGGAAATTGTACCACTGCGCCAGTTGCTGCGAGTCCTCTTCCCCGGCCTCGGCGGCCTCGGCAATCCGGGCCCTCAGCGTCTCGCGGACGGCCAGGATGCGGTTCTCTATCGACGGTGGATCGCTGTCGGATGGCGCGGCCGCGGCTGCCGCGTCGGCGCCGCCGCCGGCACTTGCCAGACCGGCGCAAACGGTTGTAATCAGCGCCGCCCACGTCAGGCGGCCTGATTTGCGGTCGTCACCATCGCCCATCTTGTCCCCCTTATCCGCGATTTGGCTTGCGGATTACTCTCCCAGCCTTCCATGAGCCGCGCGAGGCGCGCAAGCCAATCAAAGTCCCAAAAAAACCTCTGCCCAAACTAACAATAAAGGACGTTCGCGATTGGGTCAACTGAGTCGCATTCGCAATTCAGCACAACCGGGCACAACAGGGTGTGAGACCCGGCGGAGGTTTCCCATCCCGCCGGGTTCGCACGTCAACAAGGGCGAGCGCCGAGGGTTTTTGGAGCGGCGCGGCGCCGTCACGCACAGATGCGGCGGATCTCGGCGCTGCTCGGCTCGTGGCCGCGGCCATCCCAGTCGATCACGTACTTTGCCGGGAGCCGGCCCGCCCCGTGGAGCTGCGCCAGCGCCAGCAGCGCCGCCGGGTAGCCGTCGGGCGTCGTGCGCGCGGTGATGAAGGGTCCATCGGCGACGGCCATATAGGGGCTGCCATTGCGGGAGATGAAGCCTCCCTCGGGGCCGGTATACTGCTTGACCATCTGTTCGAGCGTGATGGTGGCCGAGCCATAGTTGGGACCGTAGCCGCCTTCGACGGGGACGTCGGTGGTGCCGTCGGTGTAGTCGTCCTGCTCGGAATGCCCGGTCGCCAGCCGTCCCCAGACGAGCGGCACCTTCGTCTGCGGATCCGCCGCCTGAATGAGGACCTGAACGCCATAGCAGACCGCCACCACCGGTCGGCCGAGAGCCGCCAGCAATTCGACCAGCGGGCGGACCGAGGTGTTGCCGCCCAGGTCCATGTAGGCACCGGCGCCGCCGACGATCAGCATGCCGGCGTACTGTGTCGCCTCGCGCAACCCTTGGCTCAGCCTGTCGCGGAAGGGCTCACGGGAGGCCTCGCCGTGCTGCGGCCGCGGCGTCGCCGGCAGCCACTCGGAAAGGTTGCGCGGCTGGTTGAGGCGCTGGCCCTCGGCGGTCGTCCGGTCGTTGTAGCGGGTGCCCAAAGTTGCCTCGCCCGCCGAGACCTGCGGGGCATTCCAGGCCTGGTCGCGGAAGGTGGTGTCGATACTCACGCCGAACACGAAGGGCCGCTCGCCGCGCGGCGTGGCGTAGTCCACCTCGTACCCGGCGGTGCGGAGCACCTGATCGGGCAGCGTCAGCTCGGCGGCCCAGTACCCGTGCTGGGGGATGACGATGAGAAACCTCCCGGGTTTCTCCGGAATGTCGACGCTCACGCCGGTGAAGCGCTCGATTTCGCTGACGAGGAACGGTTTGTCGAAATCGCCGTCCGCCATCCGTTGGGCGACGAGCCCGACCGGTGCTTCCTCCGGGAGGAGCATGCTCGGAAACTCGACGGCCGCCGCGTGGCGATCCGCGATCTCGGCGGCAACCGCGTCGGGAGTCTTGTCGCTGTTCGCTACATTCTGCACCATCAAAGCCTCCTCATGAAATCGGTTCATCCCGCGATCTTTGATTCCGGGGGCCTGTCGCCGACGCCTGGCTTGCGTTGGTGTTCCCGCACGATCGCCGGGTTTCTAAGATGGCCAACCCCAGTGGCCATGCCGGGGCATCGGTGAGACGCGGGTCCGGCATAACGTGTGATCATCGCGCAGTTGGGGGGATCATTTCCAGGCCCTAAAGCAGATGGGGTAGATGAACCTGGCGGGGCCCATCCGCGCCGATCAACCGCGATACGACCGACCCGACCAAGAGGCGAAACGGAACCTCCGCGCTAACAGGCACGGCGCTCCGCATTCGGGCCGAAGCGCTCGGAGGTCGCGGTGGTTAACGTTGCTCTGTCTCCGAATATCGGCAACAATCGGCATTGTACGGGTTCCGAGCAGGCCAAGCCTGCTGGAGTAAATGGGAACACGGGAGGGATGACCAAACAGGGCCCTTTCCGTGACTGCCCCCGCAACTGTAGCGGTAGCCGCTTCCATGACGCCACTGGACCCCGGTCTGGGAAGGCGGAATTCCGGCGATCATCCGCGAGTCAGGAAACCTGCCCGTACACAATCCTCGAGAGTGCGGGACGCTCGTCTTGCACTTCAACGGCACGGTGGGTGCGAAAGGAAAGCAGATGCATATTGAACCTGGCGTCGTCACCGGCGCAAAACTGATGCTCAGCTACGCAACGGCGGCGGGTGCTGTCGGCTATGCCGCGAAGCTGGCGTTGGACACCGTAAAGCAGGACGGCATTCTTCCTGTTCTTGGCCGCAGCGTCATAACGACGGCGCTGGTCTTCTCCTTCTTCGAAATCTTGCCGCATCAGCCGGTGGGAGTCTCGGAAGTGCACCTCATCCTCGGTGCCACTCTATTTCTGATCTTCGGGGCCGCCCCCGCCGCAATCGGCCTCGCACTGGGCCTGCTGATTCAAGGGCTCTTCTTTGCACCATTCGATCTTCCCCAGTACGGCATGAATGTCACGACTCTGCTGGTCCCGTTGTTCGCAGTGAGCGCGGTGGCGCACCGCATCATCCCCAATAATGTTGCCTACAAGGACGTGAAATACAGGGAAGCGCTGGCCCTGTCGGCGGCATACCAGGGCGGTGTGATTGGCTGGGTTGCCTTCTGGGCGTTGTATGGACATGGGTTCGGCGTGGAGAACCTCTCTCAGATCGCCTCATTCAGCGCTGCCTACACAACAGTTATCATTGTCGAACCGCTGCTTGATCTTGCAATCCTGGCCGCTGCCAAGGGCTTGCATCAACTCAAGGACAGCAAGGCGTTCCATCCCCGTCTTTACCGGGCGACTGCCTGATCCGGCGGTGGTCTCCGGCTCGCCCGCCGGAGACCACCATCGTCCCTCCCTTCCCGGCGCCGTCCACGGCCAGCGCGAGTAACTCAGCTCCGCAACTTCAGGAATCTGCTAAACTGTAAACCGTGACGTCGTTCGAGTGCGATGCGGAGGCGCGTTGTGAGCGAACCAAAGGCCGTGGCTCAAGCGGTCGAAGAAGTGGTACCAGGCATCTGGCGCTGGCACGTCCTCGACGAGCGCATCGGCTCCGAAAGCGACGCACACGCCGTCTGTGGCGACGATGGCGCCGTGCTGATCGATCCGCTGCCGCTTGGCAAGGAGTTGCTCACAAAGCTGGAGCCGATCATCGCCATCTGTCTCACCGCGGCCTGTCACCAGCGTTCGGCCTGGCGCTATCGGCGCATTTACGGTGTCAAGGTCTACGCGCCCGAAGGGTGTCGGGCGATGGATGAGGAGCCGGACGTCCGCTACCGGGCCGGGGAGATGCTGCCGGGCGGCCTGCGGGCGATCCACACGCCGGGCCCGGAATTCGCTCACTACGCCCTTTGACGCGAGCGGTCGCCATCGGTTCTGTTCTGTCCCGATCTGATCATGCGCGATGCGGACGGCGCGCTTTGCTCGATCCCGGCAGAATACCATGAAGATCCCGAGGCAACCCGTGACAGCCTTCGCCGATTGCTTGATCTGCCCTTCGAGATCCTGTGCATGGCCCACGGTGCCCCCTGAGCGTCAACCCGCACGCGGCCCTGCGCCGGCTCCTTCCGCGCGAAGAAACGTCCTCTCGCTGAACCCGGTCAAAACGCCAATGGGGTGCCGGTTTGGCCTGCGTTCGTGCCCGTCGCTTAAATATCGGACACGCACGGAATCCCCTACTCACGGAAACAGGCAGCAACACCAAACAACAACCTCGGGACGCTACCCCGTTCATGTACCACACGCAAAAACCCTGTGCTTTAGCTTTTCTTCTTTGTACCTGCGGACCGCTGCCGCGCTCCGAGCTCTCCATGCAAGAGCGAAAAATTCGTCCATCCCGGTGCTGCGGAACTTCTTTGCTGCGGTCGCGTTGAACGGGCCGCTGCTGCGGAGACGGCGGCACCCGGGGGCGGGCGGATCGGAGCGGGGCGCTGAGATTCGGTTGCCGAATTGCTGGGGCGCTTGAACTTGCGGACAGCGGCACCGTCTCGAATCGATCAGGATAGGTTAGCAAATGACCCGCATTTGGCCCGGTTTGCCGTATCCCTTGGGCGCCACCTGGGATGGACGTGGCGTAAACTTCGCCCTCTTCTCCGAAAATGCAGAGCAGGTAGAGTTGTGCCTGTTCGACGAAAAGGGCAAAACTGAAACAGAACGGCTGAAGTTGGGGGAATACACGGACGAAGTGTGGCATGCCTATTTGCCGGATGCGCGGCCCAATCAACTCTATGGCTATCGGGTTGCCGGGCTGTATGAACCGCTTCGAGGCCATCGGTTCAACAACAACAAGCTGCTCCTCGATCCTTATGCCAAAAGCGTCGTAGGGGATCTGAAATGGCATGATTCCCATTTTGCCTACAAAATCGGCGACCAAAAAGAGGACCTGAGCTTCGATACCCGCGATAATGCCCGTTACATGCCGAAATGCAGGGTGGTTGATACCGCGTTCACTTGGGGAGAAGACCGGCCGCCGCGTCATGGTTGGGACGGCAGCATCATCTATGAAATGCACGTTAAGGGTTTTACCCAACAGCACCCTGACATCGAACAGGAATACCGAGGAACCTTTGCGGGGCTAAGCCAGCCGGCGGCGGTTGATCATCTGGTATCCCTGGGCATTACCGCTGTGGAGCTGCTGCCGGTTCAACTGTTTCTTGATGATCGCCATCTTATTGAACGGAAATTATGTAATTACTGGGGATACAATACGCTTGGATTTTTTGCTCCCGATCCACGTTACCTTTCGTCGAAGTATCTTGGCGAATTCAAGATATTTGTTCAAGTGATGCATTCGGCCGGCATCGAGGTAATTTTGGATGTGGTGTATAATCACACCGCCGAAGGCAATCAAATGGGTCCGACGTTCTCGTTCAGAGGTATCGATAACGCGTCTTACTATCACCTTGTGGCGGATAATCCCCGCTATTACATGGATTTTACCGGATGTGGCAATGTCTTCGATCTCAGGCATCCGCGAGTCCTGCAGTTGGTGATGGACTCCCTGCGATACTGGGTGAACGAGATGCATGTCGATGGTTTCCGCTTCGACCTTGCGTCCACGCTCGCCCGCGAAGGCAATGGGCAGTTCGACCATCACTGCGGTTTCCTCGACGCGATGCGCCAGGACCCGACGCTCTCCGTCGTCAAGTTGATCGCCGAGCCCTGGGATGTGGGAGACGGCGGCTACCGGGTCGGCGGCTTCCCGGCCGGCTGGGCGGAATGGAACGACCGCTACCGCGACACCGTCCGAAGCTACTGGAAAGGCGATGATGGCAAGATCCCCGAGCTTGCCACCCGCCTCACCGGCTCCGCCGATCTTTTCGACAGCCATGGGCGTTGCCCGTGGGCGTCGGTGAACTTCGTCACCGCCCACGACGGTTTCACGCTCGCAGACGCCGTGAGCTACAACGGCAAACACAATGACGCCAATCAGGAAGACAACCGCGACGGAACCGACAACAATAACAGCTGGAACTGCGGAGCCGAGGGACCGACCGACGACGCCGAGATCCGGGCGCTCCGGCTCCGGCAGCGGCGCAACATGATGGCGACAGTGCTCCTGTCCCAGGGCCTGCCGATGCTTGTCATGGGTGACGAAATCGGACGGTCGCAGGGCGGAAACAACAACGCGTATTGCCAGGACAGCGAAATCAGCTGGGTCGACTGGCAAAATATAAGCGAAGATGACAAGCACTTCATGGACTTTGTTCGCAATATGATCTCATTGCGACGAGAGCATATTGTTCTTCATCGGTCACACTTCTTCCACCGGGAGTATATACCCGGAACAGAGATCCGCGACGTGACCTGGCTGAGGCCGGATGCGTTGGAGATGGCCGACGAGGACTGGGCCGATCCCGGCATGAAAGCAATCGGCTATCTCGTTCGCGGCGAAGCCGGCGAACTGCATCTGTCGCCGCTGGGCGAGGCACAGCCGGACGACAGCTTTTTTGTCGCCTTCAATGCCTCCCACGAGGGAATATCGTGGCGCTTGCCGCGGATCGAACGGCCGATCACATGGCGCCTGCTGGTCGATACGGCGAGTTCCAACAATATCGGGGCTGCCGGGCCGTTGATTAATGGGGGCGAAGTCTACGAACTCCAGCCCCGATCACTTGCCTTGTTTATCCATGAGGAGCCGGAACCCGCCGCGGCCTAGACTTGCCAGGACCCGGCAGAGACTTTGCGGGCGGCCGCTGAGCTCTCTGTCCTCCCGCTTCGCGCCACCCAGTCCCGGCGGGCGCGAGGCGGGGAACTGACACGGTGGGCGGATTCGTTTCGTCTGGGCAATGACTGCGCCAAGGCCGTTGGTTGCCTTACAGGCGTTGTTGAAGGTATATTTTAAATAATATTACAAAACGTCGAACGCATCCAGGCAGTGCGCGTTGTTGCTGGAAGAGGGTGCCGGCAGGGGCGACCCCTTGAATGATGGACTGGGGACGGGAGATGGCAAATCTGATCACGTTACTGCGGTTCTTGCTGCTGTTTCTCCTGGTGGGCATGGCTTACTGGGCGTCGCCGGAATGGCAGCTGCTCAACGCTCCTCTGCTGCTGCTGATCATCGGCCTGGATGCCGTTGACGGTTGGGTCGCGCGGCGCCGGGGCGAAGCCTCCGTTTTCGGGTCGGTGTTTGACATCGCGGTCGATCGGGTCGTCGAAAATGTCCTGTGGATCGTGCTGAGCAATCTGGGTCTGATCCCAATCTGGGTAGCCATCGTGTTTATCGTCCGCGGCGTCATCGTCGATGCCATTCGCTATGCGGCGATCGCGCAGGGCGTGAGCGCGTTCGACACGCTGCGTGGCCCGCTGGCGAGAATGCTGGTCGGTGGGCGATGGATGCGCGGCAGCTACGGCGCGCTGAAGGCAGGGACCTTTGCATGGGTTCTCCTGCTGCAGCCGCTGCCGCACCTCAGTCCGCAGTTCTGGGCGCAGTGGTCGACGCCGCTGCAGGCGCTGACCTCGTTCCTGGTGCTGGCGACGGTCGGCATGTGCCTGCTGCGCGGCCTGCCGGTCATTACCGAGTTCGTCATCGGACAGAAGGTTTTTGCGGTTCGTCCCCATTTGCCGGCGGGCACCCGGTAGGGGCTCGCTCGGGGAACCCGTGCCGCCGCCCTCGGTCTCAGGTAGGGCTGGCAGGCTGCGTGCGGGGTGGTCAGCCGAGAACGAGGCCGGGAGGCAAGGGATAGCCCCGGAGGAACGCTTCGGTATCCACCGGCCCGCGACCGGCACGCTGCAGGCGGAGCGGCCGCAGCGATCCTTCGCCGCAGGCGATCGTCAACCGGTCGTCGATCACCGTCCCCGGCGCCCCGGCCGCATCGCCCCCGGCCGCATCGACCACGTCCGCCGCCAGCACTTTGATACGCTCGCCGGCATGCACAAAAAACACCCCAGGCTGCGGGGTCAATGCGTGCACGGCCCGCTCCAGGACCACTGCCGGCCTGCTCCAAGCGAGTCTTCCCTCGTCGCGCTGCAGCTTCTTCGCATAGGTTGCGCCCTCGTCGGGCTGCGGCCGCGGCACCAGTGAACGCGCCAGGAGGCCATTGAGGGCGGGCAGCAAGAGCCTGGCGCCGAGATGGGCGAGGGCATCCTCGAGCGCCGGCTTCGTTGTCGATGGTTCGATCGGCACGCGCTCGGCGAGCAGCATCGGCCCGGTGTCGAGCCCTTCCTCCATCTGCATGATGGTCACGCCCGTCTCGCTGTCACCGGCGAGGAGGGCGCGCTCGATCGGCGCGGCTCCGCGCCAACGCGGCAGGAGCGATGCGTGGACGTTCAGACACCCGAGCCGGGGCGCGTCCAGGATCGGCTTCGGCAGGATCAACCCGTAGGCCGCAACTACCGCAACGTCGGGCTCCAATGCGGCAAAGCTGCTTTGCTCCGCTTCGTCGCGCAGACGTACCGGAGTGCGAACGTCCAGGCCACGCCGCTCGGCAAACTCGTGCACCGGCGAACGCTGAAGTCTCTGGCCGCGCCCGGCCG
>DAIQPV010000026.1:0-17527 GCA_036787145.1 Rhodospirillales bacterium | reverse complement strand
TGCTCGATATCGTCGCACATTCGCTCTACACCCATAAGGAGATCTTCCTGCGGGAGCTGGTCTCGAACGCGTCCGATGCGTGCGACCGGCTGCGCTATGCCGCGCTGACCGAGCCGAATCTGGCCGGAGAAGACGCGCTGGCGATCCGTCTGCTGGTCGATCGGGAGAAGCGCACTCTGTCGGTGGTCGACAACGGCATCGGCATGAACCGCGACGACCTGATCGAGACGCTGGGGACGATCGCGCGATCGGGTACACAGGCCTTTCTGTCCCGGCTCACCGGCGATTCCCGTAAGGATCTCAATCTCATCGGGCAGTTCGGCGTCGGCTTCTACGCGGCGTTCATGGTGGCGAAGACGGTGGACGTGCTGACGCGCCGCGCCGGGGAGGAGCAGGCCTGGCTGTGGTCATCGGACGGCAAGGGCTCGTTCACGATCGATGCGGCGGAGCGGGCGGGACACGGCACGACGGTGGTTCTGCATCTGAACGACGATGCCGACGAATTTCTCGAAGAGGCGCGGCTGCGCCAGATCATCAAGAAGTATTCGGATCACATCGGCTTCCCGGTTCTTCTCGGAGAGGCGGCGGACGCCGCCGCTCTGAACGCGGCATCCACACTCTGGACGCTGCCGAAGAAGGACATCACGCCGGAGCAGTACGCGGAATTCTATCACCACGTCGCCCATGCCTTCGACGATCCCTGGTTCACCCTGCACAACCAGGTGGAAGGCGTCGTCTCCTACACGAGTCTTCTGTTCGTGCCGAAGCAGGCGCCGTTAGACCTGTTCGATCCGGAGCGCAAGAGCCGGCTGAAACTCTACGTCAAGCGGGTCTTTATTACCGATGACTGCGAGGGTCTGGTGCCGTCCTACCTGCGGTTCCTGCGCGGCGTCGTCGACTCCGAGGATCTGCCCCTGAACATCAGCCGCGAAACCTTCCAGCATGACCCCCGGCTGGCGAAGATCCGCACCGGCCTGGTGAAGCGGGTGCTCGATGAACTGGCGAAGAAGGCCGGCGATGCCGCCGACGAGTACGCCGAGTTCTGGGAGGCTTTCGGATCCGTGCTCAAGGAGGGCATCTACGAGGACTTCGAGAACCGCGACCGGCTGCTGGCGCTCGCCCGCTTCCGCTCGACGGCGGGCGATGGCCTGACCTCGCTCGATGATTACGTCGCCAGGATGAAGCCGGGACAGGACGCCATCTTCACGCTGTCGGGTCCGGAGGTCGACGGGTTGCGCCGGAGCCCGCAGCTGGAAGGGTTTCGGGCCAAGGGTGTCGAGGTGCTGCTGCTGACCGACCCGATCGACGAGTTCTGGGTCCCCATGGTGCGGACCTTCAAGGACAAGAAGTTCACCTCTGCGGCGGCCGCCGGTGCGGACCTCGGCAAGATCGAGGCCGCGACTCCTGCCGAGGGCAAGGAAGCTGCGGCTGAGGGCGAGGGCGCAGGAGTCGATAAGCTGGTGGCCATGCTGAAGACGGTGCTGACCGATAAGGTCAAGGACGTCCGGGTGTCGGGACGGTTGACGGAAAGCCCGGTTTGCCTGGTCTCCGTGGACGGCGACATGGACATGTATCTCGAACGCCTGCTGCGCCAGCATCGCCGGCTTGACGCCGAGATGCCCACCTTGCGCATCCTGGAGATCAATCCCCGACACATGCTGATCCGGCACATGGCAGCGCGCGCCGAGGCCGGCGCCGGCGATGCCGAGCTGGCGGATGCCGCCTGGCTGTTGCTGGATCAGGCGCGGATCCTGGAAGGCGAACCGCTGCCTGATCCGTCCGCCTTCGCGCGGCGACTGACGGCCGTCCTGGAACGGGGACTGGCGGCGGCCTGAGGGCCGCCGCTTTCAGGTTTGGTAGGACGCTAACGCGGGCGAGACCTCAAGAAGCCGGAATCGCGAGCGCAGCGAAGCGATCCCCTGTCCGCAGCCTCTGACGAAGACTGGATTGCCACACCCGCTCTCGCGGGTTCGCAATGACCTCGTCCCGGTCTTCGAGGCGTCGTGCGGTGCCCGCCGTTGCGTCAGGACGCCTTGCGCAGATAGTAGCGCTGGATTTCGTGGTCGAACCGGCCCGAGTCGGTATAGCCGTAGCTGGCGTACCGGCGGGTATCGACCATGGTCAAGGCCACCACCGTCCGCATCTCGGTTTCCTTGCGCAAGCCCTTCAGTACCTGGGCGACGCCCGTGCACCGCGTCTTGTTCCAGCGGATCACGAACAGGCCGATATCCGCCAGGGTGCTGAGGACGTAGGCGTCGGGAACCGCCAGCAGGGGGGGCGTGTCGATGATGATGGTATCGTAGGCTTCGCGCAGCTCGTTGATCACCGTCTCCAGCCGCTTGCTGTGTAGCAGCCCGCCGGTATCGCCCTCGATCGTGCCGGCCGGGACCAGGTGCAGGTTGGTGTGCTTGTCCTTGTACCGGACCTGGGAGAGCGTGGCGCTGCCCCCGATCAGCTCGGCCAGGCCCGGCTGCCGCGGCAGGCCGAACAGCGTATGGGTGGATGGCTTGCGAAGGTCGGCATCGATGAGAAGCACCTTCTGTCCTGCCATCGCGCGCACCCGCCCCAGGGAGGCCGCGACCGTGCTCTTCCCTTCTCCGGGACGCGACGACATGATCAGCAGCACATTCGAAGCGCGCCGCTCGCGTTCGAGCAGCAGCAGGCCGGTGCTCAGGGACCGGATCTGCTCGGTATAGAGCGAGGAGGTGTTGCTGGCGATCTGCCCCAGGACATCGGCATTTTTCTTGAACCGGGGGAGCAGGCCCTGCACATGCAGGCCCGTCTGCTTTTCGACTTCCTCGCTGCTGCGGAAGACGTCGTTGAGCTGCTCGATCAGCATCACCGCGCCGACACCGGCGAGGCCGGCCAACATGACGGCAAGCGCGAACGCGACCGCCATCTGCGGGAATGAAGCCTGCGCGGGCGGCTCTGCAGGATTGATGACGCGGACGTCGTTTTCAGTCCCGGCGTTCCGGTCGAGTTCGCTGTAGGTTTCCTGGGCCCGCTTCAGAAACGTCTCCAGCATCAGCCGGTCGGCATCTGCGGTCCGCTGCAAACTGTTGAGCTGGATCATCGCCGCGTTCGCCGCGCCGACCTTCTGCTCGATCTGCTTCAGTTGCTGCGCCAGGGCCAATTCGCGCGCCCGCAGCAGGTCGACCTCGTCCTGGAGCTGGCTGACGACCTTATTGACCTCGATCTTGATCTTGCCCTGGATATCTTTCAGTTCCGCGCGCTTGATCGCCATCGTCGGGTGGCGTGGCCCCAGTTCCTCGGCCAGCTGCGCCAACTCGCGATTGATCGCGGATTCCTGCAACGTCAGCTGCTGGATGACCGGCGACGCCAGGACTTCGGCGAGCGCCTCAGCGCCGCCGCGAGCCAGAATGGCGCGGATCTCGCGCAGCCGCCCCTCTTTCGCCGAACGCTCGGCGGCGGCAGTGGCCACCGCGATATTGATGTCGGAAAGCTGCTGCGCCGCGACGGTGCCGTCCTTGGTCTCGAGAAGGCCGGCGCTGAGCCGGTAGCGCTCGATCTGGCCTTCGGAGGCTTCGACCTTCTTGCGCAGCTCGGCGATTTTCTCGTTGGCCCAGTCGATGGCGCGGCGCGTCGTCTCGTACCGGTACTCAAGATTGCTCTCGATGTACTTGGAGGACAGGGTGTTGACGAATTTTGCGGCCTTGATCGGATCTTCGGAGACGAAGCCCACCTGCAGCAGGTCGGTGTCCTTGACGGCCGTAACGCTGAGTGCGTCCCGGATATTCTGGGTCGTATAGAAGCGGTCGCGGTCGGCCTGCGTCATGGTTTCGGTGGGCGGCCCGCCAGCCGGAACGTCGGTGCCGAGCCAGGCCTGCAATAGGCGGATGTACTTTCCGACGAAGTGCAGCGGATTGTAGTCCGTCGTGTAGGCGAACTCCGGGTCGCTGTAGAGATTCATCGCCTCGGCGGCCTGGGTGACCAGCTTCCAGGACGTCAGCACCTGCGCCTGAGTGTTCAGAATGTCTTCGTTCGGCTCAAGGCCTGGAACGAGGCTTTCGATCTCGCTCAACAGATTGTTCTGTCCCTGAACCACGATCAGCGCCTGCGCGGAATACTTCGGCGTGATCACCAGCAGGATGACCAGGCAAAGCAGCAGCACCGAGAACGCCGCGGCGAGGAAGATAACCTTTCTGCGCCACAGGCTCTACAAGAACGGAATAATCTGTATTTGTTCAGGTGACATCGGTAGTCGAACTCCACCCAGCTCTTGCAGAGCATCGGCTCGCTTGATGCGACGGGCAACGGCGTGCCACGACCGTCACCCTAAGGATCGCCCACAACGCTTCAGGATAAAATGGGCAAACTTGCGACGGTCTTTCCGCGCTCGGCGGCACTGGCCCGCCCGCCGCTTGATCGACAGAGCAAAGAGGCTGCCGGCGAAGGGCGACTTGTCCCCCCCATCATCTCGGCTCCCGCCATCGGCGGATCCATCGGGGCGGCGGCGTCAGCATGGCCACGCGTCGCTCTGCGGAAATCTTCTGGACAGTTGCAATTGAACCCTCTGACTTGTTGTTGTTCGTCGCTCGCTGGCGTAGAGTTAGCCGAATACCGGCCCCAAACTCCGGGCCACTGCGGTCCCGGTCAACGCGGTTCCCCTTAACGCTCCGGCGCCTGCAACGGCGGTCGGCGAGACCAGCGCATCGTCCACCAGAATCCGCCGATTGAGCATGCCCGTCAATACCTGCCGCTCGCCCCGGCGCGCCGCCTCATTGCCCTTGCCAGAGGGTACCCACTTACCCACGCGACACTAGCAATACACGCGAGCCTCTGCCAGCGCAACCTTCCTCCGGCAAAGACGACGGCCTCTCCGTGGCGCGTACCAGCCGGAGCCATGCAAGTTTAGGACTTCTGCGAATGCCCACTGGTGCTCCCCGTCTTCTCGCCAGGATGGCAAGTGCCGTCCTCGTCTGCGGCCTTTTGGCGTTGGTTCTTTTTGCTGGAGTTCTCAAGGTAAATTATCCTCTGCGCAATGACCAAGCTCTTTTTCTTCTTTTTGCAGAAGAAATAAGCAAAGGTAGTAGTCTATACTCGACTATTTGGGACATAAAACAGCCGTTTATATTTATATTTTACTACGTTTCCGGGAAGATATTCAATTTCTCTGACTACGCGCCACATATTATGGAGCTGATTTGGAACGTTTGTTTTTTTGTGGTTGTGGTTGTTTTCTCCAGGCGCCATTTCGCTAGCCGATGGATCGCCGGTATCGCCCCGTTTTTCCTGTTGATCTATTACACCTATGTCAGTCCTTCGGAGCTCACCCAGGTCGAGACGCTGATCGCTCTGCCGCTGATGTTGTCCGCCGTCCTTGCCATCCGGGCCGCGGATGACACGCCGGCAACAGTGCCGCTGGCGTTTCTCGCGGGCTTTTCCGCCGGCGTCGCCAGCGGCTTCAAAATCCCGTTCGCGATGACGGCCCTCGGCATTCACGTCTATGTGTTGTTTCGCGCCTGGCGGAGCGGGACCCCGGCGCGCGCCGTCCTGCTTCGGCTGTTCCTGCCCTGGTTCACCGGCGCGATGCTGCTATGGCTGCTGCTGCTGGTCTATTTTCTCTTCCAGGGCACCGCGGGGGAGTTCCTGCGCTCCACCTTCGTTTATCCGGCGCAGGACGCGATGGACCTGGAGCAGGCGCCACTCTCGCGGCTGCTTCTCGGCGGTGCCCAGATTCTGGTAACGCTGGCGCCGTGGTTCTGCCTGCTCGGCGGTTTCCTGCTGCCGCCACGGGTGCACGAGCGCGTGCCGCTGGCGCCGTTACTGCTGATCTGGATCGGCGTCGCGACGGCCCTGATCCTCATCCAGCGCTTTTCCTGGTGGCCTTACCACTGGTGGCAGCTGCTGGCGCCGCTGTTCCTGCTGTGCATGCTCGGGCTGGACCGCATCGTCGGCGCGCTCCACGACCGTCCGTGGCTGGCCGGCCGGCAGCGCTGGATCCTGCCGCTGCTGCTGCTGGCCCCCTTCAGCGTCGTGCTGAACCCGCTCGGACAGAATGCCTATTTCGTCTTCAATGCCGGCGCGCCCCATTCCTTCGATGGCACCGCCTTCCGCTTAGAGGCGGACCGCAACTACCGCGACGTGCTGGCCGCTACCGCCGCCTTTCCCGGCGACTGTGCCCGCGATCGCATTTATGTGTTCGGCACGCCGGCCATCTATCTGCGTCTCGGCTGCCGCTATCTCTACAAGTTCGCAGGCCAGAACCTCCCTTATATCAGCGCCGGCCAGCGTACCGAGCTGGCCGAGCGCCTGCGCACGATGCCGCCGGACTGGATCTTCATGGCACCGGCATCGGTGGAGTGGCTGGAGCGCAGGGAGCCGGGTCTGCGGGCGGTGCTCGATGCCGGATACCAACCGATGGCTTCGGGGGACTGGGGAACCTGGTACGGTCGTGCCGCGGGCGGCGGCTGATCCCCGCGGCTGCCGGTGGTGACGGGTGGTGACGGGTCTAGGTGACGGGGTGGCAACGGGGCGCTGTCAGCGGCGGCCGCGGTCCCATATGCTAAGGGGCCACACATTGAGGACGCGGGGATTGCCGATGACAACAAAGGAACTCAGCAGCAAGACGTGCACCCCCTGCCGCGGCGGCATTGCGCCGATGGCGCCGGACGAAGCCCGCCGCTACGCCGAGCAGACCCCTGGCTGGGCACTGGACGACAAGGCCACGCTGATCGAGCGCCGCTTCGAGTTCGGCGATTTCGCCAGCGCGCTGGCCTTCGTCAACACGATAGGCGCCCTTGCCGAGCAGGAAGGCCACCACCCCGACATCCGCTTCGGCTGGGGCTACTGCTCGATCGTGCTGTTCACCCACAAGATCGACGGCCTGCACGAAAACGACTTCATCCTGGCCGCCAAGATCAACGAACTTGCGGAAGCGTAGGTCCGGCCGCGCCTGCTGATCCGCCCGGGCGCGGGGCACTACCCCTTCTGCCCGGGGAGCCAGTCGCCGAGGATTTGTCCCGCCGTGTATGCGGACCGCTCGTCAAGCAAGCGGGGTGCAGACTCGATCTCGCCTCGCTGGGCCAGCGTTTCCGCAGCGAGGCTTGCCGCCCGCGGATCTTCGAGGGCAGCCAGGCGGTCGAGCTCGCCCCGCAGGCTCGGGCTGTCTTCCAGGAGCCGTTCGATCTCGCGCCGCTCGCGACCGATGGTTTCAATCCAGCCCGGGCGCGGCTCGATGGCGGGGGACCGTTCGAGCTTGAACAGGTGCTCGATAATCACGGCGATGCGGCTGCGCAGTTCGCGGCGCTGGGACCGACCCAAGCTCTCGATCTCCTCGGCGAGGTTGAGCCAGTCGAGCGGCAGGTTGGCGCGGGCTTGGCCGGCCCGGCGCAGGTTTGTCGCCTGCACCTCGGTCCAGCGCACCAAATCTTCCTCGTAGAGGGGCGCGGTCTTGGGCACGGGTGGTTTCTCCGGTGATCCACGCCGGGCAACTGGCGACGCGGATCGATCGCAAGGATACGACACACCGTTCGATTTGTCATTGCGGGCGGGCCAAGCCGCAGTCGGGAGCTGCGCGCCTACCCCTGCTCGACCCACACCGCGATGCTGCGGTCGTTGCAGCGGAAGGCGCCGGTGCCGTCGGCGTCGATGGTCACGGTGCCACTGAAGGAGCCGGTGGCCTCCCGGAAGACGGCGCCCGGTCGGCCGGCGCGCATCCGTTTTTCCCCACCAGCACTATCGGTCGTCAGCACCGCCAGGCCGAGCGGGTGGGCCTCATCGCCGTCGCGCGTCCAGCCGATCAGATTGGCGTCGTCGAAATAGTCGGTCTGTGGCCCATAAGCGTGGTCGCGCCGGGCCGCCAGCAGAGCATCCAGCAACGCGCGCAGGCTGGGACGGCCGCCGCCGCCGTAATAGTCGGGGTAGAACACGCACGGATACCCTGACTCGCGCAGCAGGATCAGCGCATAGGCATGCGGCCGGAACCACTCGGGGATCGCCATGTCCTGGCGGTTCTGCTGATGGGTGTCGTGGTTGTCGACGAAGGTGACGGCGAGCGTCGGCTCCTGCGACACCAGCGTGCCGTCGAACACCTGGCGCATGTCGAGCCTGCCGTCCTGCCGGCCGAGCTCGCGCATGGCGAACTGCAGCGGGAAGTCGAACAGGGACATCCGCCGGGCGGTCTGCTCGATGAACCAGCGCAGCGTCGCGACGTCGCCGCTGTAATGTTCGCCCACGGCAAACAGGTCCCGGCCGGAGGTGGTCCGCACCTGATCGAGCCATTCGATGAAGAACGGAAAGCGGATGTGGCGCACCGCATCAAGCCGGAAGCCATCGATATTCAGGGTCTGGGTGATCCAGTTGGCCCAGCGGTGCAGCTCGCCGCGGACCACCTCCTTGTTCATGTCGAGATCGCAGAACATCAGGTAGTCGTAGTTGCCGCGTTCGGGATCCACCGGCGTCTCGAAGGTCTTGTCGGCGAGCCGGAAGATCGAGCGGTCGCCGGTGCGCTGGTCATAATCGACCGCGTCGAAATGATACCAGTGCCACTGGAAATCCGAATAGGTGCTGCCCCGGCCGGG
Organism: Rhodospirillales bacterium; assembly: GCA_036787145.1. GTDB lineage: Bacteria > Pseudomonadota > Alphaproteobacteria > Rhodospirillales > Defluviicoccaceae > Defluviicoccus. Next base: position 8,984 of record DAIQPV010000026.1, on the reverse strand, counting down.
GAAGGTGAACTGAGTCCAGATCTCAATCTCGCGCGACGGCCCGATGTCGATGTTCCGGTTGTCGGCGTTGACTGGCGTGCCGGTGGTCACTTCGGTCGCGTCGGCTCCCCCCTTATGGTTCAACACCGTATCGAGGTAGACCTGCAACCCGGCGTGGCGGACCGAGCGGACGGCCGCCTGCAGTTGCGCGCGTGTGCCGTACTTGGTGCGCACGGCGCCCTTCTGATCGAACTCACCGAGATCGAAGAGGTCATAGATGCCGTAGCCGACATCTCGCGGCCCATCCATCGCCTTGCAGGGCGAGGGAAGCCACAGCGCCGTGAACCCGGCGGCCGCCAGCGACGGGGCGTTGGCCGCCAGTTCGTCCCACAGCCTGCCGTCGTCCGGGTAGTCCCAGTGGAAGGCCTGCATCATCGTTCCGTTGATCGCCGGCATCGCTTGGCCCTCCCTTCGATTCGTGCTCCGTCATTGCGGGCGCGAGCGAAGCAATCCACCGCATCCGCGCCTCCCGAGACTGGATCGCCACGCCCCTGCCGCGGCTCGCGATGACGCCACGGCCACGATCCCGCAGCCCTGACCGCACCTCGCAGCCGCTACTGCCGCTGCAGCACGATCAGGCAGTTGGCGGGGACGTTGACGATGATCACGCCCCCGGTCGAAGCGATATTTCCGGTGTTGCGCAGGTCGGAGCCGCCATAGATCGCGGCATCGCTGTTCAAGATTTCCCGCCATTGGCCGTCGGCGATGCGGGTGTCCTGGAAGCGGTAACCGGAGCGGAAGGCCCAGTTGTTCAGGCTGCCGATCACCAGAATGTCCTCGCCGGCACTCCGCCGCCGGAACGCGAACATGCGGTTGTTATCGTCGGTATGGACGATTTCGCAGTTCCGGCCGCGCAGCGATGGATGCGCGAGGCGAAGGCGGATCAGATCGGCGTAGAAGCGGAATAGGTTGGCGCCATTGCCGTTGCGCAGTCCCGGCAGATCCTCCCGGGTGTCCCGGCCCGCCCGGAAATCGTCGTAGCGGTAAGGATGCGCGGCGCCGACTTCCTCGCCCATGAAGAACATCGGCGTGCCGGGCGCCGTCAGCGTCATCCCGGCCGCGAAGTGGACACGGGCCTCGGCGTACCGTCGGGTGTCGCCCTCCAGCGCGGCGCCATTGACGGCGACGACGATGGTTCGCGCCGACCCCTCGGCGTTGCCGGCCTCGTCATGGGATTCGTGATAGACGACGCGGGAATCGGCGCTGGCCGCCAGCGTGTCGCCGAACCAGCGCATATGCAGCGGCTGGTCATCGCCGTAACCCGCCAGCCGGATCAGGCGGGCGCGGCTCGGATCGTTCTGCGCATCGCCGATCAGGTGGTGATAGAAGTCGGCGTACCAGGTGGCATCGAAACCGAGACCGCCCTGGTCGGTCGGCTGAAACACCGCCCGCCAGCCGGTGTGATCCTCGGCGATCAGGAAGACGTTCGGCCGGATCAGCCGCAGCGTATTCGACCATTCCCGCAGCAGCTTCTGGCCGAAGACGTTGGCATCAGGGATCAATCGGCCGTCGGCATGGCGGACGTTGTCGCGATGGATTGCCTGCGTCAGATCGACGCGGAAGCCGTCGAAGTGGAATTCCGACAGCAGGGCAGCGGCGCTCGACGTGAACAGGCGGCGCACCATCTCCGCCCAGTAGCGCGGCGCCCAGCCGCTGGAGCCGTTGTCTGCATAGCCGCCGTCCGGCTGGGGATAGTCGCCGGCGCGGCCTTCGTACCAGTAATAGATATTGTTTTCGTGCAAGTTGGAGTCGTATGCCCACTCCGCCCGGTCGGCGTCGAACGTGTAGTGGTTGTAGACGACGTCGACGATGACGGCGATGCCGTTGCGGTGGCATTCCCGGACAAAGTGCTTGAACTGATCCCGGCCGCCGCCGGCATACTCGATCGCGCAATAGTGCGACGTGCTGTAGCCCCAGCCGGCGCGATCCTGAAACTCCGACATCGGCATAAATTCTACAGCGTTGACCCCAAGGTCGCGCAGATAGGGGAGCAGGTTCAGAGCGTCCTGCAGGGTTCCCTGATCCACCCGGCCAAGCCCCAGGGCATCCGTGTGCATCTCATAGATCACCAGATCATCGAGCCTGCCCGGCACCGGCCGGTCGTCTCGATACTCGTCCCGCCAGAAATCGTCCTCCCCAAGCCAGCGGGTTTCCGGCCAGACGCCCTCGTTGAACACCTCGCAGACGCGCTCCGGGTCGATCACCACCGAGCAGCTCTTGGAGCCGTCGAGATCGGTGCGGGTCCCGTCCCACGGCGCTTCTCCCGTCCGTGGCGCCGCCGGATTCTTGCCGCCACTACCGATCTGGCAGCGCGCGTAGAGGTCGGTGCGGTACGCGATCGACCCGTCGTCCCGGGTGATCCGGAACATGTAGGGTTGATGATCAAAGCCGCCGAATGCCGCCAGAGCGGCTGAACTGGCGACGTCGGTTTCCCACACACCCTCGTCGCCGCGCTGCATCGGGTAGCTGGAGACAACACCCTGTCCGTCGTCCCAGATGTATCCGCTGGCACGGTTGCCGATCACCACTTCGACGTTCTGGGCGTTCGGCGCCCAGCAGGCGAAGCGAATGGCGTCCGGCTGGCCGGGGCGAACCAGCTTGTTGGCCCCCAGCCGACGGCAATGGGTCAGGAAGTAGCGCTCCGTCTGGGCGGCTTCGCGAAGCCCGAAATTGCGGAACCTTTCGGTCGAGGTGGTGGAATTGACCTCAGCGACGATCCCCCAGACATCCGCGCGTTCGGCGGTGGACACCGCCACGCCCCACTCGAAGCTCCAGCCGATCTGACTGTCGTCCAGTTGGACCGTGGCGCGAAACGCAGGGCAGCCGTCATCCGCCACGAACGCTTCCATGGGGACAGGCGACGACCACTGATCGGAGTGCATCCCCTGCGCGCTCCACGTTCCGGACAGCCGGGCGGCCAGCAGAAACGGGCGGCGCAAGCCGGTTCGGTATTCAAAATGCACAGGTATTGTCGGCATCTATCTCCTCCAGCTGGCGCCCTTTTTCTCGGTAGGTCGGCAGCGGCCCCGCTGTCCGTCCCAGTCACGCACTTAGGCGGCCAGCGCTTCGCGGATGGCGTCGTCGACGGCTTGCCGGTCCTCCGGGAACAGGCCGAAGGTGGTCAGGTGCCCGGAGATCGTCGTGGCTTCCCGGTATTGCGCTCCGGGAATGCTGCGGGCGTCCACTTCGTTGTCCTGCGGCGGGAACATCACGTCGCCGGTAAACGCGACGATCGTCGTCTTGGCGGTGATCCGCCCCAGCGCCTCGGTGAGCGAGCCGCCCTGCGCCGGATCCGCGGTCAGCGCCTTGCGCGCCTGGATCAGCAGGTTGTTGGGATCCTGGCCCACCATGAAGCCTTCGAAGAAGCCGCGGACGAAGTCCTGGACGCTGCCGAATCCCAGCCGCTGCATGATGTCGCCGTGGTAGTAGGCGAGCGGCGGCAGCGTCAGCGCCATGCAGTGTCCCTGGCGGCGGAGCCCGGCCTGAACGTCCGATGCCTGCGCATAGAAGCCGTCGTTCCACGCCGGATCGGTGACGATCGGCTCCTCGATGACCGTGCGCAGCCAGTGCAGCGTCCAGGGCGACGGACGCGGTGCCCCCGCAATCGAGGCCATGCGCGTCACCATCTGCGGGAAGCGCACCGCCCACTCGTAGGTTTGCAGCGCACCCACCGACCAGCCCAGCACCAGCGCCAGGCGCTCGATGCCAAAGTGCTCGGTCACCAGGCGGTGCTGGGCGATCACGTCATCGGCGATTGCGATCGGCGGGAAGGCGCCGCGGTCAAACGGCGGCGGGGTGTTGCTCGGCGACGACGAAAAGCCGTTGCCGAACTGGCCGGGCAGGATCACGAAGTACTTGTTCGGATCGAGCGCCATCCCTTCGGCGACGTACATCTCCAGCGCAGCGTCGTTGCCGCCGAGGAAGTTGGGGAAGACGACGGCATTGTCGCGCGCCGCGTTCAGCGTGCCGTGGGTGGTATAGGCCAGCCTAGCGTTAGGGATGGTATACCCGTTCACCAGCCGGAAATTACCGAGTTCGAACGTATCCACTGCCGCGCCTCCTGATTTCGGATGGTTGGGCCCAAGCCCCCTTCAGTTTCCGGTCCTGATAAATTCCGCCGCGCGCTCCGCGATCATGACGATGGTGGTATGCGTGTTGGCCGCCGGGATCGCCGGCATCACCGAGCCGTCGGCGATGCGCAGTCCCTCGAGGCCGCGCACCTTCAGCCGGTTGTCCACCACCGCCAGCCGGTCGATGCCCATCTTGCAGGATCCGACGAAGTGGTAGTAGGAGCCGACGTTGTCGGTCACCCAGGCGCGCAGCTGCTCATCGGTGACCACGTCCGGCCCGGGACCCACCTCCACCAGCCCCAGCGCCTGGAAGGCGCGGGTGCGGTAGATGTCGCGGCCGATCTTCACCATCGTCACCAGCCGGTCGATGTCAGCCGGCTCGGCGCCGAAGTTGCAGCTGATGTCGGGGGGCACCGTCGGATCGGTCGACGCCAGCCGCACCCAGCCGCGCGATAGCGGCCGCACCAGGCCGGGCAGCGTGAGGATCACATGCGGATCGACGAGCTGCGCCACCGAGGCCACCGGCTGGCCGGTCTGCAGCCGCTGCACGACGTTGGCGAAGAAGGCATCGCCGAACGGCGCCCGGTGCACCAGGCAGATTTCCAGGTCGGGCACTGGCAGGCCCGGTTCCGATCCCCAGAACAGGCCGACCTCGGTCATGTTGGCGCGGGGGTCGGCGCCCGGCTCCGCCATCCGGCCGAACGGGCCGATGAGAAGCGGGTGGTCGTGAAAGTTTTCGCCGACGCCAGGCAGTTCGTGCACCACGGCGAGGCCGTGCTGCTGGAGCTGATCGGCGGGCCCGATGCCGGAGAGCAGCAGCAGCTTCGGCGTCTCCATGGCACCGCCGGCGACGATCACCTCGCGCTCGGCGCGCGCGGTCACCGTCTGGCCGTTCTCCAGATATTCGACGCCGGTGCAGCGGCCGTTCTCGATCAGGAGCCGGGTCGCCCGGACCTGCGTTTTCAGCGTGACGTTGCCGCGGGCAACGGCCGGCAGCAGGTAGGAGGTCAGCACGCCGCCGCGCCGCCCGTCGCGCATGTCCAGATGATGCCAGCCGCAGCCGAAGGCCGTCGCATTGAAGTCCTGGACCAGCGGATAGCCGAGCTCGACGCAGGCATCGAGGAAGGTCTGTGAGACCGGGTTGCCGGTGTCGCGGGCATTGACGATGGTCATCGGCCCGCCCTTGCCGGCGGTCGGGTTGAGATTGTCGAGCTGGTTTTCCGAGCGCTGATAGAACGGCAGGCAATCGGCGAACGACCAGCCGGCGCAGCCGTTGTACGCCCAGGCGTCGAGATCGGCCGGCTTCGCCCGGACATGCATCATGTGGTAGACGGCGGAGCCGCCGCCGGTGCACCGCCCCGCGGCGGAATAGACGCGGCGGCCGTTCAGCGCCGGCTGCGGCGCGCTGTTGTAGGCCCAGTCGAGGTCGGTGAGCAGCAGCTCGTTCCAGCGCCACGGCACTGACACCGCCTCCGGCAGATCGCCGGTGCCCGCCTCCAGCACCAGGATCTTCGCATCCGGGAGTTCGCCGAGGCGGTAGGCGACGGTTGAGCCGCCCGGGCCTGAGCCGACGATGATAAAGTCGTATGTTTCCGGCATACTGGCCTTCGCTCCTATGCGCTCTGCCGGGCGGGACCGGCAGCGATCACCGCGTCAATCTCGCTCTGGGTGAGGCTCGGAATCACGTCTTTCACCAGATAGGCGAAGTAGGACTGGCCCCACATCGTCTCCCACAGCGGAAAATGCGCGTCGAACGGCTCGCCCCGCCGCTGTGCCAGCCGAACTTCCAGATCCCAGATCAGCCGATCGAACTCGGGCTCGGTGAAGGGCAGCCCGAAGCCGGCGGCGGCGGCGATCACCTCGTCCTTGCTCCGCCATTGCAGCGCATCGAGGACGTCGGCGCGCACGGCGACCGTCTGCAGGAAGGTGATCAGGTTGCGCTCGCTCATGCCGGGGCTCCCTGCGGCGGCGCCAGCAGCGCGGTCAGCTCGGCGTCGGTGTGCCGTCGCACCTGCTCGACGATGTAGCCCAGGTGGTAGCGGCCCCACATCTGCCGCCACAGCCGCGCCGTGCCGTCGTACGGATCGCGGTCCTTGGTCAGGATGATGCTGGCTTCGATCCGTCCGGCAACCTCGGCCAGGTCCCAGGCAGAAAAATCGAAACCGTCGTTCCTGGCGTGGAACAGCAGCTGGCTGATCGAGCGCTGGTCGTAGCGGGCGGCCATCGCCGGGTCGTCGCGGGCGGCGGTGAAGAACTTCAGGGCGCTTTCAAGCGACATCGCGGAATTCTCCTGGGCGGCCTCTAGGCAAGCGGCGGCGGCGCCACCCCCGGCGTGTAGGGGCGCGGCTCGGGGCCGATGACCCAGTTCTCGCGCACGATCATCTCGTGCAGGTAACGCTCCTCGGTGAACAGCCGGTAGTCGGCGCGGACCAGCTGCTGTTGGATGGAGCGGCCGGCTTCCAGCAGCGCATCGAGATTGTCGAACCAGAGCTGCTCGACACAGTCGAGCACCGCCTCGCCCACCGAATAGAACCCATCGACGACGTGCCCCTGAACGTAGCGGCGCAGGCCGGGAACCTGCAGCACCAGGGCGGCGTGCTGGCCGAGGCAGTAGTCCTTGAACGCTTGCAGCGGCAGGCCCTCGCGGCGCTTGGAGAGCATCAGCAGCTTCGCCATGCCGCTGTCGCGGGTTTCCGGCGGGCCGGGAAGAATGTCGTGCGCCGTGGTGTCGAGGGCCGCGGTCATCCAGAAGGCCGCCCAGTTGGGCTCGTCGGCCCGCGCCCCCAGCAGGAACTCCGGCGTCTGCAGCGAGGCGAGCTGCTCCTCGGCGTTGGCAAGCCAGATCTCGGCGACGCCGCTCCAGCGCGGCAGCGAAGTCTCGCCCGGCAGCGGGATGCGGGTATCGATCAGATAGCGCCGGATCTGCGGAATGCGGCTGGCGTAGCGGACCGCGTGGACCCCGACCCAATAGCGCTGAAAAGCCTCCTCCGACATCCCCGGCCGCGGCGATGCGAAGATGAACTGGTGGATCATGACGGCTCCGTGATCGTCGCGAGTTCGGGAATGGGCGGAATGAAGGCACCGGCGGGCTGGTCGCCGCGGACGAAGGCGGCGGCCTTCTCGGCGATCATCATGATCGCCGCGTTCGGATTGCCGTTGACCAGACGCGGCATCACCGAGGCGTCGGCAAGGCGCAAACCGTCGATGCCGCGGACCTGCAGCCGGTCGTTCACCACCGCCAGGCCATCGCCCTCCGGCCCCATCTTGCAAGTGCCGACCGGATGCCAGACGGTCGAGGCGACACGGCGGACGTATTCGCGCACATCGGCGCTGCTGGTAACGTTGGAACCCGGCGCCAGCTCGCGGCCGCGAATGCCGTTGAAGGCTGCCGTATTGATCAGCTCGCGGGCGTAGCGGATACCGTACTCGAACACCGCCACATCCTCGTCGCGGCTGAGGTATTGGGGATCGACCACGGCGTTGGCCGCGGGGTCGGCAGACGCCAGCGTCACCGTGCCGATGCTTTTCGGCTGCGCCAGAATCGGCGCCGCGGTGAACCCCGGCCCGTCGGTCCGGTATTCGTCCGGAACGAACTCGACGGGGCCGAAGAAGTACTGCAGGTTGGGCGAGGCGTTGCGGTCGGCGGCATCCGTCCACAGGAACAGCCCGGCTTCCGCCAGCATCTCGGCGAAGTCCAAGGGCCGGGTGGCCTCGTAGCCGACGCCCAGCAGCATGTGGTCCTGCAGGTTGCCGCCGACACCGGGCAGGTCGGCGACGACGCCGATGCCGTGGCGGGAAAGCTCGGCCGCCGGTCCCAGCCCGGAGAGCATCATCAGCTTCGGCGTCTCGAAGGCGCCGCAGCAGAGGATCACCTCGCGCGTCGCCCGCAGCGTCTGCAGGCTGCCGTCGGCGGCGGCATAGTCGACGCCGACCGCGCGGCCGTTCTCCAGCAGCACCCGGGTTGTCCGCACGCCGGTCAGCAGCCGGAAGTTGGTGCGGTCGAGGATGGGGCGAACGAACGCCGACGCGGCGGTCACCCGCACGTAATCGACGGTGCGCGTCGACTGGTAGAAGCCGGCGCCGGCCTCCTGCGAGGCTCCGTTGAAGTCGTTGTACCTCTGCATTGCACCCAGGCTCGCCGCCGCCTCGATGAAGGCATGCGAGGCGATCGACGGCGTGTGCATGCCGATCACCGACAGCGGGCCGTTGTCGCCGTGGTAGGGCGACGCCTCGCCGTGATACGTCTCCGACTTCTTGAAGTACGGCAGAACCGCGTCGTAGCCCCAGCCGGCATTGCCCAGCGCTGCCCAGCCGTCGAAGTCACGGCGGTTGCCGCGGATGTAGATCATCGCGTTGACGGCGCTGCTGCCGCCCAGCACGCGGCCGCGGGCGATATCGATGGCGCGGCCGCCGAGACCCGCCTGCGGCGTCGTTCTGTAGCCCCAGTTCTCGGCCCCTTGCGGGTTCCACAGGCCGAACATCGACGGCAGGTCCGGGGCCCAGATCGCCGGATTGCTGTCCATGCCGCCGCGCTCCAGCAGCGCCACCTGCACGTGCGGATCGACCGCGAGGCGGGCTGCGACGATGCACCCCGCCGTGCCGGCTCCGACCACGATGTAATCGACGACAGACTCCGTCATCGCCTTCTCACGCCTCCCGCGCCCGACAACCAACACCCATCATCCACGCCATCCCGTCGTCATGGCCGCGCACGTCGCGGCCATCCACACCTTCGCCCCACCAGCGGCAGGGCCGCGAGACGGGGGTGCTCGGAACAAGTCCGCGCATGACGGGGAACGGCAGAGCTCAAGCACCATCAATCCTCACCCCATCGGATGCCGCTTCAGGAACGTGTAGATCGCTTCGCCCACTGCC
>DAIQPV010000025.1:0-17532 GCA_036787145.1 Rhodospirillales bacterium | reverse complement strand
GTAGTAGGCCGCGACACAGGCGACATCGAGCCGGCACCCGGCGAGCCAGGCGACGGTGCCTCCCCAGCAATAGCCGACGACGCCGACCCGGCCGTCGGCCCGCAAGGCCTGCGCCGCCGCCCAGATATCCCGTATTGGCGCCTCCCAGCCGAGCTCACCCACCAGCGCCCTGCCTTCGGCGATCCCTGCCTCGTCGTAGCCGAGCTCGACACCCGGCCGCAGCCGGTCGAACAACGCCGGGGCGATCGCCGCGTAGCCTGCGGAGGCGAAGCGGTCGCAGACGTCCCGGATGTGCGCATTGACGCCGAACACCTCCTGGACAACCACGACAGCGCCGCGGCGGGATCCGGCGGGGTCGGCGCGCCATGCGCCGAACGCCACTCCATCCTCGGCGCGCAGCCGGATGCTCTCGCCCATGCTTTCCTCTCCCTCCGCGGTGGCCATCAGCCGGCCGACCGAATCCTTTTCGCTGGCGCAATATTGCTGATAAGAACGGGCCACGTCGAGTTCCCAGCGACTGGAGTTTGCGAGAGCCGCCCTTGCCCCGTAACCGTAACCTTGCCGACCTCGCCCGGGTCGTGAGCGCCTTCGCCGATATCCCGCATTGCCGGCTCCTCGGCATGCGGCTGGATGAAGTGCGGCGCGGCAGCGGCATGATGAGCCTCGACTGGAAGGAAACGCTGGTCGGCAACCCGCGGACCCGCGTCGTCCACAGCGGCGTCGTTACCGCGCTGCTGGATACGCTGTGCGGGCTGGTGGTGATGGCGAGCGTACCGGAAGGCACGCCGCTCGCGACGCTCGACCTGCGCATCGACTACCTCAAGCCCGCGACGCCGGAACAGACGATCCGCGCCTTCGCCGAGTGCTACAAGGTCACGGCGAGCGTCGCCTTCGTCCGCGGCCGGGCCTTCCACCATCGCCGCGATGATGCGATCGCCCACTGCACCGGAACCTTCATGCTGGGCGGCGTCGGCTTCAGTGCCACCGCCGCCGCGGGCGGATCCGCGGGTTCGCCGGGCCCCGAGCGTCGCGGAGGAGGAAACCCATGCTGAAGAGCGTGGACGAACTGCGGGCAGGCGGGGATCTCTCGGCGATCAACGAACTCGTGCCGTATGCCCGGACCGTCGGCCTCGAATTGATGCGCGATGAGAGCGGCCTGCTCACCGCGCTGCGCTTCCGCGAGCACAACATCGGCAACTTCGTCGTCCGCGCCCTTCACGGCGGCGTCGTCGGTGCACTGCTGGAACATGCGGCGATGATGCACCTGCTGGTCGAAACCGACGTTCAGGTGGTCCCCCGCATCATCAACGTCTCCGTCGATTTCCTGCGGCCGTGCCGCGCCGAGGACACTTTTGCGCGCGGCTCGATCATCCGCCAGGGCCGCACCGTGGCCAACGTCCGCGTCACCGCCTGGCAAAGTGACGCCACGCGGCTGGTCGCCGCCGCGCACGCGCACTTCCTGATGACGTGAGCCCGGCTGATGACGTGAGCCCGGCTGATGACGTGAGCCCGGCTGATGACGTGGTTCCGGCCGCCGTCTAATCGCCCGGCTGCGGCAGCGACCGCCCGGCCGGGTGGGGCTCGGGTTTGTCCAGAATGCCCATCGACGAGAGGCGCAGGCGGGGATGTCCGATGCTCCGCAGATCGACCAGGTAGGCCGCCACCGGCGCTGCGATATTCTTCAGCGAGAGCGCTCCGAGGGCCTGCACCTCCACGTCGATCACCGGACTGAGGGCGGCGCGGACGGCTTCGGAGATGATCAGGCCGCCCGGCGGAGCGTGTGCCTGCAGGCGGGCGGCGATGTTGATCCCGTCCCCGTAGATTTCCGCACCGGCGACCACGACCTCGCAGACATGGACGGCGATGCGCAGCTCAAATCCCCTGACCCGGCCAGGCACGGTCTGGTCGAGCTTGCCCATCGCCGTCTGCACCTCGTAGCTCCATGCCACGGCGTCGAGGACATCGCCAAACTCGGCGAGCGCGCTGTCGCCGACGGCGTTGGCCAAACGCCCACCGAAGAGACGCGCGGTGGGATCGAGGATGTCATTCCGCACCGACAGCCAGCATCGCACTGTGGCGTCTTCGTCCTCGCCCATCATCCGGGTGTAGCCGACGACGTCGGCGAGGGCGACGGCGGCAAGGCGGCGCTTGTACTTGCCGACGTCCGACCGGCGCCGTTTCCGCAGGAAGGGCAGCGGGGGAAAGGCGGAGCGCACCACCCTGGCCTGAAGGGTGCCCGGCAGCGCCCCCCCGAAGGGCGCGCCGAATTCGTTCGAAACGAGGCGGAAGCTCGCCTGAGCCTGCATCGCGTCCTCCTGCACACCGACTCGACTTTGGAGCGCCCGGCACCCCGGCCCGCAAAGGGTCTTCGTCCTTTAGCGGCGGGCACCCGGTTTCGCGCCCTGTTGTTGGGTGGATCCTATGCGGCGGGGTTCAACTGACAATGAACACCGTATGAACGCGGTGTGACAAAGTGCCACAATCCGGGCCACGCGGGCGCGGCGATGCGCCCGCTACAAGCGCCCGGGAGCCGCTTGCGGAGAGCGGTCTTTACGGCGAAAATTCGCAGAATCGGGCGGTTTGACGAGAGGTCGCCAGACAGCAACCAAACCTGAGCGGATGGGGCTTTCTCCGGGTGTTCGCATAGTCATGGTTCAGGCCACAATTCTGATCACCGAGGACGACCCGTTTGCCCGCAACCTCCTGGCGCGGTGCTTCGAAAGTGAGGGGTACCGCGTCGAGCTGGCCGCCAGCGGTCGGGAAATGCTCGAGAAGCTGGCGCGGCGGATGCCCGATCTGGTTCTGCTCGACAAGGGCCTTCCCGACGAGGACGGCTTCGTTCTGCTGCGGCAACTGCGGACGCATTCGACCATTCCGGTGGTGATCCTCAGCGCCCATGCCGAGGATGCCGACCGCATCGCCGGCCTGGAGATCGGAGCCGACGACTATGTGTCCAAGTTCTGGAAATCCGAGGAGCTGATCGCGCGGGTGAGTTCCGTCCTCCGGCGGTGCCGGGCCGAGGCCGGCAAGAAGAGTCCCGAGGACGGACGGCTGCTGAATTTTGCCGGCTTCACCCTCGATACCGAGGGCCACACCCTCCTGGATGAAAGCGGTCGCAGCATCGGCCTGACCACGGCTGAATTCCGGCTTCTCTGTGCCCTGGCCCGGGCAAAGGGCAGAACGCTGTCGCGCGACAAGCTGCTGGATGCGCTGGGCCATGGCGCCGAAGCGCCGCAGGACCGCACCGTCGACGTGCTGATCAGCCGCCTGCGCGCAAAGCTCGGCGACGCCGGCCGCAAGACGGCGCGATCCGGCGACGGCGGGCCAGGGATCATCCGAACGGTGCCCAACGTCGGCTATCAACTGGCGGAGCGGTAGGCAAGCGCTGATCGAAAGGAAGGTTCTTCATGGATGAGGTCGATCTGTCGTTGATGCATGATCCGACGCTGCCGCCGGTCGTCATGCCGGCCTGTCCGATCGAGAGGAAGCTGAAAGGCCAGAAGGCGCTGGTCACCGGCGGAAGCTCGGGGATCGGCAGGGGCATCGCCATCGGCCTCGGCCATGCCGGCGCTGACGTAGTGGTCAATTATGCCGGCGACAAAGACGGGGCCGAAGCGGTCGTCGAAGAAATCAAGCGCTGCGGCGACGGCAGCAGCTTTGCCCACCAATGCGACGTCTCGAACGAAGAGGACGTGCGCCGGATGTTCGAACGGATGCGCAGCGAGTTCGGCACGATCGACATCCTCATCAACAATGCCGGGCTCCAGCAGGATGCCCCGTTCGAAGAGATGACGCTGGCGCAGTGGAACAAGGTGATCGGCGTCAACCTGACCGGCCAGTTCCTCTGCGCCCGCGAGGCCGTACGCGAGTTCAAACGCCGCGGCGCCCAGCCGGCCGTCTCGTGCGCCGCCGGCAAGATCATCTGCATCAGTTCCGTGCACGACGTGATCCCGTGGGCGGGACATGTCAATTACGCATCGTCGAAAGGCGGCGTTTCGATGATGATGAAGAGCCTCGCCCAGGAGGTCGCCCCCTGGCGGATCCGCGTCAACGCTATTTCGCCCGGCGCCGTCCGTACCCCCATCAATGTGCAGGCGTGGAGCACAATCGAGGCCTACACCGAGCTGATGAAGCTCGTTCCCTACAAGCGCATCGGCGAAGCGGACGACATCGCCCGCGCCGCGGTGTGGCTCGCGTCCGACGACTCCGACTACATCACCGGTGTTACCCTGTACGTGGACGGCGGGATGACACTCTACCCGGGGTTCGAGACGGGCGGCTGAAGAGCCGGACGCGAATCGGCGGACGGCGGTCCATCGATTCTGCCCGGCGCCGCGACGACAACGCGATGCCAACCAGCGGAGTTTGCGGCCGGTTTGCGCGCAAGGCGGGAAGGTGGCAGTATCTTGCCACCGAAAAATGGAAGAGACGGAATGACTCCTCGCCCGATCGCCGTTGTCATCCCTGCCGTGGCCCTGGCCTTCGCGCTGGCCGCCTGCGGTACCGCAACCGATCAACAGGCGGACGTCCAACCCAATGCCGTTCTGAGCGACGCGCCGTACGCGAGCTTAACGGGGTCGCCCTACCCGCTTCTCTCCTACGAGGACCGGGAGGCGATCGGCCGCGTCACTTACGCCGAGGCCGGCAACCAGGGCGAAGAGGGAATTGCCGCCGTCATCTTCACCATCCTTAATCGCGTGAACTCGGGACAGTTCGGCGCCAGTGCACAGGACGTGGTCGACGCGCGCAACCAGTTCGAGCCGGCGACGCGCGCCGGCGGCTGGCGCTATCTGCCGCGACTGGATTCGTGGCAGAGCGTGCAGTTCGAGACGATCCTCAACCTGATCCTCGCCGGCCGGCTTCCCGATTTGACCGGCGGAGCGCTGTTCTTCCAAAATGCTGCGATCGTTGCGAGGAGGGCCGCGAGAGGGAAAGCCTCAAGCTATCTTGTGGACTTCGGCGGCACCCCGCCCGTCGCAGAAATCGGCGACCACCGTTTCTATGATTGGCGAGCGGCGGAGAATCTCGCCGCGTGGCGCAACAGAGCGTACGACGCCGTCACGGCCTATTCGCCCGATGCGGCCTATTCGCCCGATGCGGCCTATTCGCCCGACGCGGCCTATTCGCCCGACGCGGCCTATTCGCCCGAAACCTCTTATTCGACGGACGCGACCTATTCGACCGACGCCACCGGATATGCAAGCGGGGAGGACGGAACGGCCGCGGCTGACGCCGTCCCGGACGAAGCTTCGTCTGCCTCCGGACTTCCCGCCGATGCTTACGCCAGCGGATATGCCAGCGAGGCGGACGGAACGGTCGCGGCCGTCCCGGAGGAGACCTTGTCTGCCTCTGAATTCTCCGCGGCCGCCTGGGAAGAGTCACAATCGGCCTCCACCATCACGGACGCGACGGGGGCCGCCGGGCCGGCGGCCACGCAATGCCGCACCGGCTACTGCTAGCAGAGCGTGGCCGCGCCGGTCAGCGACCTCACCAGCGGCTTCGACGGCTGATGCGTTCAGCCGGCGCTCGCAAAAGCGTCGAACCGTTCCAGAAATCGCGCCTTCGCCAGGTTCGGCGGCCACGGGTCCAGCTTGGCGGGCTCGATGCCCAAACGCCGGCCGAAAAGCTTTGCTGCCTCGGATACGGAAAATCCGGCGAGTTCCACCGCCTCGAGGTGGGCGGAGGCCCGGTCGGCGCGCTTGATCAGCAGCACCGCCGGCTGCGGCAATGCGGATGGCAGGCCGAAGCGGATATGGATGGCCTGCATCAGCTTTTTCTCGAAGACCCGGTAGTCCAGGCCAACGGCCGCCTTGAACGGCGTGATCAGATCGCCGATGACGTATTCCGGTGCGTCGTGCAGCAGGGCGGCCAGGCGCCACGCCGCCGGGGCCGCGGGCTTCAGACGCGCCACCAGGTCTTCGACCAGCAGGCTGTGCTGCGCGACGGAAAACGCCCACTCGCAGGATGTCTGTCCGTTCCACCGGGCCACCCGTGACAGCCCGTGGGCAATGTCCTCGATCTCGATATCGAGTGGCGACGGATCGAGCAGGTCGAGGCGGCGGCCACTCAGCATGCGTTGCCAGGCGCGCGGCGATGGCATCGGGTCCCTTTCAACAGGATCGCAGAGAGGAGAGCTTCACGATGGAGCTGCGGGCGGCCGGGCGATTCGGTTCGCCCTTCCCCGCGGTTGGCGGCAATATTGCAGCGGTCGGGAGGGAGGAAGGAAAGCGCCGATGTCGAACAAGGCGGGGCTTGCCGAACGGTTCTTCGGTAAGGCATTCGAAACGCTGTCGCAGCATGAGCAACGGGTTATCCATGACATTATCGAGCGCCGCCGAACCACGCGCAACGTCGGCAAAGCTGTCGAGGAAGACCTCTCCTTGGGCCAGCGGCTCGCCGACCGGGTAGCGGAATTCGGCGGCTCGTGGACCTTCATCCTCCTGTTTTTTTCCATTCTCATTGTTTGGGTTGCGCTGAACTCTTACGTCCTGCTGCAGGCCGGCGAGGCCTTCGACCCCTACCCCTACATCCTGCTCAACCTGTTCTTGTCGATGCTCGCGGCCTTTCAGGCGCCGGTGATCATGATGTCGCAGAACCGGCAGGCGGCCAAGGACCGGGCCGACATGGCGCACGACTACGAGGTCAACCTGAAAGCCGAGATGGAGCTGATGCAGCTGCACGATAAGCTCGATGCCTTGGTGCAGCAGAAATGGCAGGGCCTTCTCGACGCCCAGACGCAACAACTCGATATCCTGGGCCGCATTCTGGCGCACGTCGAGCGGCAGGGCGGCTAGCCGGCAAGCCAAGAAACGAGGCGGCCAGACGGTCTTCCGAAGTCCCGATCCACGCACCGTGAGAATTCGCCTACCCGATCAGCCCGGCCACAAGGATCCAGCCGATCGCCGCCGGCGCCGCAAACCGGAGGAAAAGAATCCAAGCCCTGATCAGCGGCTGGCGATGCTGCGCTTCGCCGGCGAGCTCGGCCGTCGCCAGGGGCGCGATCTTCCACCCGACGAAAAGCGCCATCGCCAGTCCCCCTGCAGGAAGCATCAGAGAGGCGGTCACAAAGTCGACGAGATCGAGGAAGCTCATCCCGAAGGCTGCCAGCTCCGGCATAGGGCCCAGCGACAGGGACGAAGGAATGCCGACCAGAAAGGCCACAACGGTCGTCAGAAGTGTTGCCAGGCGCCGGCGGAAGCCATACTCGTCCACAAGGAAGGCCACCACCGGCTCCAGCAGCGAGATCGCTGACGTGAGCGCTGCGATGGCCAGGAGCACGAAGAAGACAACGCCGAACAGGCGGCCGGCCGGCATCTCGGCAAAGACCGATGGTAAGGTAACAAACGCCAGTCCCGGCCCGGAAGCCGGATCAATCCCCGCAAAATAGACCGCCGGGAAGACGATGGAGCCAGCAAGCAGGGCGGCCAGCGTATCCAGCGCCGCGATCTGGAACGCCGCGCGGCCGACCGGCTGCCCTCGTTGCAGGTAGGAGCCATAGGTAATCATCGCGCCAAGCCCGATGGAGAGCGAGAAGAACGCCTGGCCAAGCGCGGCAGCAATCGTCGCGGTCGTCAGGTGCGTGACATCCGGCGCGAAAAAGAAAGCAAGGCCTTCCAACCCGCGGGGTAGCGTCACCGCGCGAACAGCCAGCAGCACCAGCAGGAGGAACAGCAGCGGCATCAAGACGAGGTTCGCCCGCTCGATGCCGTTCCGAATACCGCCGGAGACAACCGCCGCCGTCATAGCGAGGAAGGCAAATGCCCACGCCAACGGTTCGTAGGTGGCTGCCAGGAGATCGGCGAAGACCTGCGACGGGGCCGCCGTCTCGAACAAGCCGCTCGCCTGCTTGACGGCGAAGGCTAACGTCCAGCCGGCAACGACGCCGTAGAACGACAGAATCAGGAATGCAGAGGCAATGCCCAGGTAGCCAACGAGCCGCCAGGGGCCTCCGCCCAGCAGCCGGAACGCGCCTACGGGATCCTTCTGCGCCGCCCGGCCGATGACGATCTCCGCCAGCAGCACCGAGATGCCGAGGGTGCCGACCATGAGAAGATAGGCGATAAGGAACAGTCCACCGCCGTTTTCGCCGGCCAGCCAGGGGAAGCGCCAGATATTGCCGAGACCCACCGCTGACCCTGCCGCCGCCATGACGAACCCCAGGCGCGACGCCCAGGTCTCCCGCGCCGCCGCTGCCGGCCGGGCGACGTCCGAAGCCCCTTCGCTTGCCCTTTGCATGCGGTCCTCTCCGAACTCTGTGTCCCGCCCTGCGGGACCTCAAGCCTGTCACCTCGTGTCCCCGCCGGCTCCGGCCTGATGCTCCGCCAGCCTGTCCCGATAATTCCTGCGACCCCGCGTGGTGTCTACTGCTCGTCTCGCTTACCCTCGCTCCGGGCGACCAAGCACTTGCCGCCTTGCTTGGGGGTGTCACTGAAGGATGAGACGAATGGGAGACCGGGAGATTGACACGATTCGTGCACTTCTCGGCGCGAAGCCACGTCCGGTCGGCTGGACTGCGCGGCGTGACAGGCTGGATGAGATCGGATCGGTCTGGCCGGTGGCTAACGACATCGAACTCCAGGCCGTCGATCTTGGTGGCGTCGAGGGAGAATGGTCGATAGCCCCTGGCAGCAATCCGGAGCGCGTGTTGCTGTATTTCCACGGCGGCGGATACTGCTCCGGTTCGATCATCAGCCATCGTCGCATGGTGACGGAAGCCGGGCGCAGCGCCGGCGTCCGGACTCTTGCCGTGGCCTATCGGCTGGCGCCCGAGCATCCGTTTCCGGCTGCGTCGGAAGATGCGATGACCGCGTGGCGGATGCTCCGCTCGCTGGGCATTTCCGGCAACCGGATCGCGGTCGGCGGCGACAGCGCGGGCGGCAACCTCGCGGTCGCGTTGCTGGCCAGATTGCGGGAGACCGGCGAGGACCTCCCCGCCTGCGCCTGGGTCGTTTCGCCGTGGGTGGACCTGACCCAATCGGGGGCAACCCTCGCCAGCAAGGATGCGGTCGATCCCATCATCCACAAGGAATACCTGGACGAATTGGCAAACGCCTTCGTGCCGCGGGGGATGGACTGCGGCGACCCCAGGGTTTCCGTCCTCCATGCCAACCTGGAAGGGTTCCCCCCGCTGCTGATTCAAGTCGGCTCGGCCGAGACTCTGCTCGACGATGCCGTTCGCCTCGCGGCCGCGGCGGGAGCGGCCGACGTGCCGGTGACGCTGGAAATCTGGCCCCGCATGATTCACGCCTGGCATCTGTGGAACGCCCGTCTCGAGGCGGGCCGGAGCGCGCTGGCAGGCGCGGGAGCGTTCATTCGCCGCCACCTTGAAGCCCCGCAGGCTTGACCGATCACGGCGCCGTCACCGCCACTCGTCGCGCCGGCTCCTCAGGGTCCGCCGGCAGCTCCCGGATTTCGCGAAAACTATTGGTCGCAATCGCCCTTTTACGGACGGTTCGCGCGTGCC
Organism: Rhodospirillales bacterium; assembly: GCA_036787145.1. Classification (GTDB taxonomy): domain Bacteria; phylum Pseudomonadota; class Alphaproteobacteria; order Rhodospirillales; family Defluviicoccaceae; genus Defluviicoccus. The sequence goes on along the minus strand of DAIQPV010000025.1, from coordinate 8,069 downwards.
TCGCGGGCGGCAGCGCTCGCCAGCGCATCGGCCCGCTCGTTGTCAACATGGCCGGCGTGGCCTTTGACCCAGCACCACTCTATACGATGGGGCGCGGCCAATTCGTCCAGGCGCAGCCAGAGATCGGCATTCTTCACCGGCTTGCGGTCCGCCGTGCGCCAGCCGTTGCGCTTCCAGCCGGCGATCCACCGGGTGATGCCGTCGCGCAGGTAGATCGAATCGGTAAAGAGCCGAATCTGGCTCGGCCGCTTGACCGCCGCCAGGCCCTCGATCGCTGCCGTGAGTTCCATCCGGTTGTTGGTGGTGAGCGTCTCGCCGCCGGCAAGCTCCTTTTCGTGTTGCCGCCAGCGCAGCACGACCCCCCAGCCGCCGGGCCCCGGATTGCCGAGGCAGGCTCCGTCGGTGAAAAGCTCGATCGCCTCAACGGCGTCGTCCGGCAGCTTTCGATCTTGCGATCCCGCCGGCGCGTCAGGAAGCATCGGCCTCTCCCAGGCCGTAGGCGCCCAGTCCCCTCGCGCTGCGGTGGAAGCGCAGCTTCTGCAAGTATTCCAGCGGATTCTTCGGCGTGACCAGGGCGTTCTTCGGGGTGTTCAGCCAGTCGTAGAGGCGCGTCAGGAGGAACCGCATGGCAGCACCTCGTGCCAGCAGCGGCAGCGCATTCAGTTCTTCCCGGGACAACGGCCGCACCGCCCCATAGCCGGCGATCAGCCGCCGTGCCTTGGTGACATTGAAGCTGCCGTCGGCTTCGAAGCACCACGCGTTGATGCAAACGGCGATGTCATAGGCCAGCGTATCCGTACAGGCGAAGTAGAAGTCGATCAGCCCGGAGAGCCGCTCTCCCTCGAAAAAGACATTGTCCGGGAAGAGATCCGCGTGGATGACGCCCGCCGGTAACGCCCTCGGCCAGCGGCGTTCCAATGTGGTCAGCTCGCTTGTCAGCTCCGTGGCAAGATCCGGAGCCACGGCGTCCGAACCAACCGCCACCGCGGTGTAAATGGTCCGCCACCCGGTCACCGACAGGTCGTTTGGTCTTCGCATGGCGAAGTCCGCCCCGGCGAGGTGCAATCGTGCCAACCCCTCCCCCAGGGCCTGGCAGTGGCTGGCCTTCGGCTGCTTTGGCCACATCCCGCGCAGGAAGGTCACGATGGCAGCGCAACGACCGGCAAGCGTGCGCAAGGCCCGGCCGTCGCGGCCACGCACCGGAACCGGGCATGGGATTCCCCGGCCGGCGAGGTGCTCCATCAACCCGATGAAAAACGGCAGATCCTCTCTTTTTACCCGTCGCTCATAGAGGGTCAGGATGAACGGGCCCTGGTCGGTGACCAGCAGGAAATTCGAATTTTCGATCCCCTCGGCAATGCCCTTGCACGCCACCACCCGCCCGATGTCGTACTCCAGGGCGAAGGTCTGAACCTCTTCGTCGGTGATTTCGGTGTAGACGGCCATGTCCGCATCTTGTCACGGGTACCGGCCCGACGATAGTGTGCCCCCGGCGGCTCTCTCGCCGGACCGAAGGATCGAACGCCATGCCCGACGTTGTCGTCGCCCAGAAGTCACCTTATGCGATCCAGGCAGAGGCCGGCAGGAAATACTGGTGGTGCGCCTGCGGGCGCAGCTCCAACCAGCCTTTCTGCGACGGCACCCACAAAGGAACCGGCCTCTCGCCGCTCCCCTTCGTTGCCGACAAATCTGAGACCCTATGGTTGTGCGGCTGCAAGCACACCGGCCACGCACCTTTCTGCGACGGCACCCACAAGAGTTTGTGAGAAGGTCAACCCGTGCGCCGTTGCCCCGCGAGAATCGCCGTCAGTCTTGTTGTTGCGGCCACGACTCTTGCTGGCTGCTCTTCCCAAGACAAGCAGATGAACGTCTGCCCGCGCGTCGCCGTTCTGACGGAGGCCGGGAAACTCACGCGTTTTCAACCGGGTCCAGGACGGGATATCCTGGACATCGATTTTGAGGGCGACATCGGCGACATCGTCGCGTCCTGCGAGTTCCCGGATCCCAAGCAGGATGTCCGCCGGGTTACGGTACAGGTCGGGCCAGTGTTCGTCTTCAGCCGGGGCGCCGCCAACAGCAATCCTCAAATCGACTTCACCTATTTTGTCAGCGTCGTCAGGGACGGCGACATTCTCTCGAAGCAGCAGTTCGAGGCCCAGACCAGCTTTATCGCCAACCGGTCGCGGGTGATCGTCCAAGACAACGATCCCCCGATCACCGTCGACATTCCCCTGCCTTACAAGGGCGCCGAATATGAGTATGAAGTGCTGGTTGGCTTTCAGCTCACCGCCGACGAACTCGCTTACAACAGACGATGGCAGGGCCTGGGAAGATGAGTGACAGTGTCGCCGAAGAGTCGTTGCTGCGCACGCCACTCTACAACGTGCATGTGGGGCTGGGCGCGAAAATGGTCCCCTTTGCCGGCTATGCCATGCCGATCCAGTATCGGTCTGGCATCCTCGCCGAACACCTCCACGCGCGCTCGAAGGCCGTTCTCTTCGATGTTTCGCATATGGGCCAGATCCGCATCGAAGGCGACGCCGCGTCCGAACTCGAGCGTCTGGTGGTGGCCGAAGTCGTCGGCCTGGCAGCGGGTAAACTCAAGTACACGATGCTGACGAACGCGCTCGGCGGCATTATCGACGACCTGATGGTGACGCCGTGGGGTGATCACCTGGCCCTGGTGGTCAATGCTTCGCGGAAGGCGATCGTGCTCGATCACCTGCAGCGCAATCTGACCGGCTGCACCGTTCGGCTGCTCGAAGATCAGGCGTTGGTGGCCTTGCAGGGCCCGGCGGCGGCGGACGTGCTGGGGCGGCTGGCCCCAGCCAGCAAGCTGATGCTGTTCATGACCAGCGAGACGCTCCGGATCGGCCAAATTCGGTGCACGGTCTCGCGAAGCGGCTACACCGGCGAGGACGGCTTCGAAATTGCGTGCGCCGCGGACGACGCTGAGGACCTTGCGCGCCTGCTGCTCGCCGAACCGGAAGTCGCTCCGGCGGGTCTCGGCGCCAGGGACACCTTGCGCCTTGAGGCGGGGCTCTGCTTGTGGGGCAGCGACATCGACGAGACGACGACACCGGTAGAGGCGGGCCTTGGCTGGGCGATCGGCAAGCGACGTCGCGAGTTCGGTGGTTTTCTCGGCGACGAGGTCATTCTCCGGCAGCTTTTCGCCGGGCCGGAGCGTCGGCGCGTTGGCATCCAGCTCGCCGGCAAAGCACCGGCGCGCGGGGGCACCCCGATCCACGACGTTGCCGGAGAGCAGGTCGGCACCGTGACCAGCGGCGGGTATGCTCCCTCGCTGGCAGCTCCCATCGCGATGGGATATGTGACTTCGGCCGCGGCGGCCGCTGGCACGCCGCTGACGCTGCAGGTGCGGGGCAAAGCCCTGGAAGGCGAGGTGGTTCGCCTTCCATTCGTTCCGCACCGCTATTTAAAGCAGGCCTAGGAAGGAGAACGCGCGTATGCCGGTCGTTCGTTTCACTCAGGAACACGAGTGGATTCGCGTCGAAGACGGGATTGGCGTTGTCGGGATCACCGACTACGCGCAACAGCAGTTGGGCGATGTCGTCTTCGTCGAATTGCCGGCGGTCGGGACGAAGCTCAGTAAGGGCGAGCAGGCAGCCGTCGTCGAATCGGTGAAGGCGGCCAGCGAAGTTTACGCTCCTGTCTCGGGCGAAGTCGTCGGCGTTAATGACGCGTTGGCCGATGAACCGGGCCAGGTGAATGCCGGCCCGATGGATGACGGGTGGTTTCTGAAGATCCGGCTGAGCAGTGAAACCGAGCTGGCCGAGCTCATGGACGAGGCGGCGTACGCAGAGCTGGTGCGGAGCCTCGGTTGATGCGCTACCTGCCGCTGACTGAAGACGACCGCAGGCAAATGCTGGCTGCGATCGGCGTCGATGATGTTGACGCCCTTTTTTGTGACGTCCCCGCGGACGCGCTGCTCACAAAGCCGGTCGACCTGCCTTCTCATGCGGATGAACTGACCGTCGAGCGGACCTTCGCGGATTTTGCGGCGAAGAATCTCTCGCCCCACTCGGCGCCGTGCTTTCTCGGTGCGGGCGCGTACCGGCACCACATCCCTGCCGCCGTCGATCATCTGATCCAGCGTGGCGAATTCCTGACCGCTTATACGCCATACCAGCCGGAAATCGCACAGGGCACCCTTCAGTACCTTTTCGAATTTCAGACGCAGGTCGCGCTGATCACCGGGATGGAGGTGGCGAACGCCTCGCTCTACGACGGAGCCACGGCGTGTGCGGAAGCCGTATCGATGGCCTGCCGGCTGACCCGGCGCAAGCGGGTGATCCTCTCAGGCGGGCTGCATCCGCACTGGCGTGCGACGACGGAAACCTATGCCCGCTTTCTCTCCATCGACGCGGTGGCCGCGCCGCCGGCGTGGGATGGCGACGAGAAGCCGGAAGACCTCCTGGACAGCGACACCGCGTGTATCGTTGTTCAGAATCCGGATGTCTTCGGTCGCGTCCGCGACTACGGCGCGCTGGCGGAAGCCTGCCACGCGAAGGGCGCCCTGCTGGTCATCGCCGTGGCGGAGGTGGTCTCGCTGGGGCTTCTCGTCTCTCCGGGGACGATGGGGGCGGATATCGTCGCTGCCGAAGGGCAGTCCCTCGGCAACGCGCTGTCGTTTGGTGGACCAACGGTGGGCCTGCTGGCCGCGCGGGAGAGCTTCTTGCGGCAGATGCCCGGCCGTCTCGTCGGCGAAACGATCGACCGGGACGGCCGTCGCGGCTACGTGCTGACGCTCTCGACGCGCGAGCAGCATATCCGCCGGGAGAAGGCCACGAGCAACATTTGTACGAACTCCGGACTCTGTGCCCTGGCCTTCACCATCCACCTGACGATGCTGGGTGAGGCCGGATTTACGCGTCTTGCGGCGGTCAACCATGAACGGGCGTGCGCCCTTGCCGATGAACTCGCCGGCGTGCCCGGCGCGACCGTGATCAACAAAACCTTCTTCAACGAACTGACCTTGCGCCTGCCGAAGCCGGCCGGCGAGGTGGTCGAGGTTCTGGCCCGGCGCGGCATTCTGGGCGGCGTTCCGCTGTCGCGGCTGCTGCCGGCGTGGCCGGAGGCGCAGCCCCTGCTCCTGCTCGCCGCGACGGAACTGAACACGGACGCCGAAATCTCCGCCCTGGCGACCGCGCTGACCGAGGCTCTGCAATGACGAAGGATTCATCGACGATCAGCGGCAACCGTGGGCTGCAGCTCGAAGAGCCTCTCATTTTTGAGCAGGGAGCCCCACAAAAAACCGCAGTCGACCTCTGGCCCGCCGGCCAGGACGCCGGGCCGGACCGGCTGGGAGGAATTCGGCGGCGAGAGCCCATCGGGCTCCCCGGGCTGAGCGAACCCGAGGTCGTGCGGCATTATCTGCGCCTCAGCCAGAAGAACTACTCGATCGACTCCGGGCTGTTCACGCTCGGCTCCTGCACGATGAAGCACAATCCCCGGCTCAACGAGAAGCTGGCCCGTCTTCCGGGGTTGGGCAACCTGCATCCGCTGCAGCCGGTATCCACCGTGCAGGGGGCGCTGCAGCTCATGCACACGCTGGCCCATTGGCTGACGACGCTGAGCGGGCTGCCCGCCGTCGCGTTGTCCCCGGGCGCGGGCGCCCACGGCGAGCTGGTGGGGCTGATGACCATTCGCGCCGCGCTGGAGGACCGGGGTGATCCTCGCCGCCGCGTGCTGGTCCCGGAATCGGCGCACGGCACCAACCCCGCGACCGCCGCTGCCTGCGGCTACCACGTCGAGGCCATTCCGGGGGATGATCGGGGGCGCGTCGATGTCTCGCGGCTGCGCGCTGCCCTGACCCCCGATGTGGCGGCCATCATGGTCACCAATCCCAACACCTGCGGCCTGTTTGAAGGGGAGATCCGCGCAATTGCCGAGGCTGCGCATTCGGTCGGCGCGTTCTTCTACTGTGACGGTGCCAACTTCAACGCGATCGTGGGACGCGTCCGGCCGGGCGACCTCGGCGTCGATTGCATGCACATCAATCTGCACAAGACCTTCTCGACACCGCACGGAGGGGGCGGACCAGGCTCCGGCCCGGTGGTGATGTCGGCAGCGCTTGCCCCCTACGCGCCGGTCGCCTTTGTGGTCGAGGACAGCGACCGGTTTCGGCTGGTCGAGCATATCATGCACGCTCCCGGCAAGCCGGTGGGGAGGGTCAAGGCTTTCCACGGCCAGTTCGGCATGTTTGTGCGCGCGCTCGCCTACATGATGAGCATGGGCTCCGACGGCTTGCGCCAGGCATCGGCCGATGCCGTGCTGAACGCAAACTACCTGCTGGCGGAACTTAAGGACACGCTGTCGGCGCCGTTTGCCGGTCCCTGCATGCATGAGGCCCTGTTCGACGATCGGTTCCTGAAGGACACCAGGGTCACCACCCTGGATTTCGCAAAGGCGCTGATCGACGAGGGGTTTCATCCGATGACCGTGTACTTTCCGCTGGTCGTCCATGGTGCGATGCTCGTCGAGCCGACGGAAACGGAAAGCAAGGAGACGCTGGACCAGTTCGTGCGCACCCTCAAAGGGCTCGCCGAGAGAGCGAAGAGCGGGGATGCGGCGCACTTCCACGAGGCGCCGACAATGGCGCCGCGGCGGCGTCTCGATGAAACCCGGGCCGCCCGCAAGCCAGTCCTCCGCTGGCGGCCGCAGATGGCTGATCCTGACAAAGCCGGCGCCGTGGACCAGGCCGCGGAGTAGAGGCCGCCGAAGATATGACGATCCACAGCGACAGCCGCATCATCCTGGCGCCGCCCGATCGGGTCTTCGACATGGTGGCGGACGTCGAAAGCTATCCCCAATTCCTGCCGCTCTGGCGCGACGCTCACACTTACGAACGGCAGAAGGATGCATACTGGACGGAGCAAACCGTCGGTCTCGGTCCGGTCCGCGAGCGCTTTCGTACGAAAACCACCTTGCGCCGGCCTGTCCGGATCGAGATCGTTTCGTCCGATGACCTTTTTGCCGACTTCTTCATCAGTTGGGACTTTCATCCGATGGGCCGCGGCTGCCGCGCCTCGGTCGCCCTGACCTGGGAAATGCGGTCGCGAGGCCTGCAGCGGGCCATCGATCTGCTTCTGCCGCACACTGCCCGCTCGATGGTCACTGCCTTCGAGAAGCGGGCCCGGGAACTCCGGCTCTGACGCCAGCTGAGCGCTTTCACGTTCATTCGCGTCTTAGCCCCGCCCCCGTGGCGCGACCGCGCCGGCTTCCTCGCAGTGAAAGGGACTCGGGCCGCCTGCTCAGCTCTTGTACTTGATGCTGCATCCGTAGGGCTGTGTGACCGACGTCGCGATTGGCTTGCCTTCGGCCAGCGCCTGCAGCGCGTCTTTGACGTAGTTTTGCGCCCCGGCGGGGTCTGCCCCGGTGACACGCGGTTGGTTGTCGATGGCGCCCATGTAAACCAGAGTTCCACTGGCATCGATCACGAACATATTCGGCGTTGCTTTTGCGCCGTAGGCGTGCCCGATGTCGCCTGACGGGTCGAGGATTACCGCCCGAGGGGCCGCCCCGCGGGCCTTGGTCAGGGCGTCAGCCTCCTTGCCATCGACAAAGCCCTGCTCGCCGGGCGCCGAAGAAACAACCGTCAGCCAGACGACCCCCGTTCCGGCTGCCTGCTCCTGGAGCCCTTGCATGTTCCCCGATTCATAATGCCGGCGCACGAAGGGACAATCATGATTGGTCCATTCCAGCACGACGATCGAGCCCTTGAAGTCGGCAAGCGATACGGCATTCCCCTTGCTATCCGTGCCGGTGAAGGGCGGAGCCGGCTGATTGAGCACAGGAGCAGCCACAGCGTGTTGAGGCCCGAGCGGTATGCCCATGGCGAACAGGACGACAAGCCCAAAGGCTCTTGCGCGGGCGAGCATTCGCCGACCTTGGACCACCGACCTGACCATGCTGACCTCCTTGATCGCTGACGGGACGCACACCCGGTTTCCTCTGTGGTCAACATTCACATGGGGAATTCCTCACCTCCGACAAACACGGATCCGGATAACCTTCCGGTGATCGGCGGCATCGGCGAAAGTTGTTGGCCA
>DAIQPV010000024.1:0-17556 GCA_036787145.1 Rhodospirillales bacterium | reverse complement strand
GCCAAACCCCGGCCGGGGGTCGGAAAGATACTGCGCCAACGCCGTCGCCCGGCGCACCTGTTCCGCCATCGGCAGCGGCCCCACGCCTACGCCCTGGGTAAGCGGGCGTTCCGCCAGGCCGAGCGAAATGGCTTCGGCCAGCGACTGCACGCTGCCGCCGTCCACCATCTGCTTTGCAAGCGCGGCGCCGAACCCGTCCACGTTGAAGGAAACACCCCTGTACCGAATTGGCGCCCCTTCATCGAGCAACAGCAGTGTCCGCGCTACCAGCGCCTCATCGCCCTGATTTGTCTGCTCCCCGGGGTGTTTGCCGGCCTCGCCGATAAGCCCATCGATGCTGTTGGCGCGTGCCCGCTCGCGCAGGGCATGGCGGAGCCAGCTCTGCAGCGAGCCGGTCCGGATGATCCGCGAGGCGAGGGGGACATTGCCGGCCATCGCCGTCGCGATCAGCCGCAACCCTCGGTACGGCTTGCCGTCGAACACCAGCGGTGTTTCGGCGGTGACGCGCGGCGGAGAGACCCGGATCGGCGGGCGGGCACCATCCAGCCACGTCTGGACATCGCGGATCGACCAGCGCATGGCCGGGTCATCGGCCAGCATCCCCCGCAGCGGGTCAATCAGTGATTCAGGGACGCGGATGCCCTGTGTCAGGACCGGATAGCTGCCTTGTTCCATCCGCGCGGCAAGCACCTCGGCTTCCGCACGATCGGACCAGGGCGGAGCCTCGGCAAGGAGCCAGAGCACGGTTACGCCAAGCGCGTAAATGTCGGCAGCGGTGTCGCCTTCACCGCGTCCCGCGCGCTCGGCCATGGCGCGCTCGATCGGCTCGAACGGCACCGGCTGGTCCCAGCCCGCCGGTCCGGTCAGCGCGCAGCCGAGAACGGCGGTATCGTTCGCAAAATCGCGAAACCAGAGGTTATCAGGCCGAATGCCGCGGTGCGCGACCTCCTTCCGCTGCAGCTCCCGCAAACCCTCGACAATCGGCCCCACAAGCCTTCGGATTTTCTCGTCGCCGGCCACATCCGTCGCGCGGCGCTGACAGACATCCGCTACCGCGTCTCCTGCCGGCCGTTCATAGATGAACACCGGCACGCGGGCCTGTGCTGGCGGCCAGCGGACAATCCCGAACGCCAGCAGCCGAAGCAATCCCGGCACCGCTGCGCCGACGAGAAGGCGTGCCGGTCTGGCGCGGAAGGGCAGTCCGGATGTACAGACGAGGCCAACAAGGGGCCGGTCCGGGAGCTTCGTCTGCCACGCGGCGAACGCCTGCGCGCTCGGGCGATCGAACGCCAGCAGCGGCGAGTCCGGCCCGATGCGCCAGCGCCCGTCGAGGATCGCGGCACCCGCCTCCGCGGAGCCCCCGCCGTTGCCGCTCGCTGCCGGCGCCGCCATGTCGCCATTCCCGCACCGTGCGCGACAATGCGCGCTGAACCCGCGAGCTTAGTCGCTGCCCGATTAACAAATCGTTACCGTCCGGCCCGGGCTGCTTGCGGCCGGCCGTATATCTTGCCAGCGGCGTGCGGGCGGTGTTCAGTTGCGCCTTCGGAACGAAGGCGTCCCAGGGCGTCCGCTCCACACCGAAGATTCAATCGAGGACCGCGCCGATGCCGCTGACCGTCGCCATCCAGATGGACCCCATCGAAAAGATCGACATCGACGCCGATTCAACCTTTGCGCTGGCTCTGGAGGCGCAGCAGCGTGGCCATGCCCTGTGGCATTATCTGCCCCAGGACCTCACCTTTTCCGCCGGCTCGGTGTTCGCCCGGGCGCGGCCGCTGGAAGTCAAGCGCCAGCGCGGCGAGCACTTCCGGCTGGGCGAGGAAGAGGTGCTGGATCTCGGCTCGCTGGACATGGTGCTGATGCGCCAGGATCCGCCGTTCGACATGGCCTACATCACCGCCACCCACATCCTGCAGCACATCCACCCCAAGACGTTTGTCGTCAATGATCCCGTCGAGGTGCGCAATGCGCCGGAGAAGCTGTTCGTCACCCAGTTCCCCGACCTGATGCCGCCGACGCTGATCACGTCCGACCGGGCAGCGATCCGCGCCTTCCGCGAGGAGCACGAGGACATCATCCTCAAGCCGCTGTTCGGCAACGGCGGCGCCGGGGTCTTCCATGTCGATCCCGCCGACGACAACCTGAACGCGCTGCTGGAAATGTTCACTCAGTTCTACCGCGAGCCGATCGTCGTCCAGCGCTACCTGCCGGAAATCCGCGAGGGCGACAAGCGGATCATCCTGATCGACGGCCGGGCGGCAGGGGTGGTCAAGCGGATCCCAAAGACGGGCGAGGCGCGCGCCAACCTTCACGTCGGCGCCCGTCCGGAGAAGGCGACGCTATCGGCGCGCGACCACGAGATCTGCGAGGCGATCGGCCCGGAACTCAGCAAGCGCGGCCTGCTGTTCGTCGGCATCGACGTGATCGGCGACTACCTCACCGAAATCAACGTCACCTCGCCCACCGGCATCCAGGAAATCGGCCGCTTCGACGGCGTCTCGCTGGAAGCCCAGCTCTGGGACGTGTTCGAGGACAGACGGCGGACGAACGTGGCGTGAGTGCCACAGCGGCGTACACTCCCATCGTCATGCGCGGGCTCGACCCGCGCATCCACGTCACGCGTCGTCACCAGGGGGAGGCGTGGATGACCGGGACAAGCCCGGTCATGACGAAGGACAGGCGAGAGCGCAGGTTGGCGAGAGCGCAGGTTGGCGAGAGCGCGAGGATCGAGGATGATGGAGCCTGCGGCAACCACCCCCTGCGTCATCCGCGGACTTGTTCCGCGGATCCACGCGGCGGCGCCTGGCCTTGTCGAAAGGCGTGGATGACCGGGACAAGCCCGGTCATGACGAGTTGGCCAAGCCTCGTCGTGACGACCACAAACAAGACATGAAGCGCGATGCCCCTCTCCCTCTCCTTCCGTGAGTTTGGTTCCGGGCCGCCGCTGGTGATCCTGCATGGGCTGTTCGGCTCGGCGCGGAACTGGCAGTCGATGGCGGAGCGGCTGGCCGGGCAGTACCGGGTTTTCGTCTGCGACCTGCGCAACCATGGCGATTCGCCGTGGGCACCCTCGATGCGCTTCGAGGAGATGGCGGACGACTTAGAAGCGCTGATCGAGGAGAAGGGGCTGGCGCCGGCGACGGTGCTGGGGCACAGCGTCGGCGGCAAGACGGCGATGCTGACGGCGCTGCGCCATCCGGACGCCGTAGACGCGCTGATCGTCGTCGACATCGCGCCGGTCGCGTACGAAGCCCCCTTCCTCGCCTACATCGCGGCGATGCAGGCGGCGGACATCGGCCCTGGCCGCAAGCGCACCGAGATCGACGCGGCGTTGGCAGCGGCGGTGCCGGACGCCGGCACGCGGCTGTTCCTGCTGCAGAACCTGGAGGAGCGCAGGGCCGGCGGCTTCGCCTGGCGCCTCAACCTGGACGCCATCGCCGCGAACATGCCGACACTGTTGGACTTCCCGGACACCGAGGACCTCGCTTACGACGGACGGGCGCTGTTCGTCTCCGGGTCGGGATCGGACTACATCGGCCGCATCCATCACGGAGCGGTGTGGGACCGCTTCCCACAGGCCGAGTTCGCCGTGATCGAAGGCGCCGGCCACTACCCGCACGCCGAGCGGCCTGACGCCTTCTTCGACAGAATCACCCTGTTTCTCGACAGCGCCTATGCCTGACGCGCTCGTATGGCCGATCGAATAGGGCAGACCGATGCTCGCGCCTACTGCGGCAGGCTGACCGCCCAGATGCTCTGGATGCCGCCGTACTCCAGCACATAGACGGTGTTGCCGATGATTTCCGCGTCGATCGGCTTGTTGAAATCGGCCACGATCCTGGTGGCGTGCAGCGTGTAGGTGCCCCCGCTCTTCGTCAGATCGAGGTGCAACAGGTCCTGGCTCGCATCCTTGAACGGCCCGGCGATATTGTCCCCTGTGGGTGAGCCCTTGGTCCAGCTCAGCATGAAGGCATCGCCGCGGAATTCCGGAGCGAGAACGCCTGCGCGGTCGAAAACGAGGCCGAGAGGACTCCGATGCGCGGTGAACGTGCTGAATCGCTTGTGACGCCCGCTCGCGTCTTTCACGAGCCCATCGACGGGATCTCGATACTTGTCCGCGTCGGGTCCGAAGTTGCGGATCGGCTCGATGAGGGTCACGCCGGGCCGAGGCGGATACGTTGGATCATTCTGGTAGTAGCCATTCTTCACCGCGTGCGACAGAGGGTTGAGCAGCTTGTCGTCCTCAGGCCGGTAGTCCGCAAACTGCTGCGGGTTGTCATTGCCGCCCATCCGCCACGGAAAGCCGTAGTGCAGCCCCGGGCGCAGCCAGTTCAGCTCCTCGGGGTCGTCGCGACCGGGGCCATTCTCCGTGCCGAACAGGTCGCCGTTGGGAGCAAAGGCAAAATCGAACGTGTTGCGGATCCCTTCGGCGAAGACAAAGCCGTTGCTTCGCAGCCATTCCCGATTGTTGCGGAGAAAGATGTTCGCCCCCGATGTCGGCAGCTTGAGGATGCAGGCGGTCAGGCCGGCCTCGCGCATGTTCGGGTATAGCCCGCCGGCGGTCTGGATTTCGCCATGATCGGTGCGCGAGCCGCTGTTCACATAAACGAAGCCGCCGTTCGGATCGGCGATGATGCCGTTGAAGCGGTGATCATAGGCGGTGGCGCTTCTTGGATAGGCAGCGCTTCGCGCTAGGACCGACCAGAGCCGCGTGCCGTTCGGCTGCCTGACGCCCTTGACGATCGTCGCCCGCGTCCGGGTGCCGGCGACATCCTCGTTGTTGACCAGATAGAAGGTGCCGGCGGGGTCGATGGCGAAGCCCTGCAGGTTGCTCTGCCCGTGATCCGCGGTCTCGGTGACCAGCGTGCTCGCTCCGCTTGCCGGGTCCAGCCGGAAGATCTGGCCTCCTCGCTTGAGGTAGTACAGCGCACCGTCGCTCGGGTCCCGGACCAGCCGCATCGACGTCGAGCCGGCGGCGATCGAGTCCGCAACCTTGCGCAGGCTCACGTCGGAGCGCAGCGACTGCGGCGCGGCCAGGGCGCCAGTGCCATCGGCAATAAAAGCGACGATCACCAGAAGAACGCCGAGCAGGCGCAGCGACGATCCGGCTTGGTGCTTCGCTGCTCCAGATATTCTGTTCGTCATGAATCCCCCCAGGTTCAACAGCCGGACGGCTCCCACCCTTCCGCCGCCAGCTCGAACCCCTCGAATTGAAAGGCCGGCACCGTCGAACACCCGACCAAGGTAAATGCTCCGGTCGAGCGAGCAGCTTGCCATACCCCTGCTGGGACCACAACGTGCGGCGCTTCGCCGAGCAGCGGATTGCCACCCAGCAGAGTGTGTCGGATCGATTCGCCGGGCGGGGCCAGCGAAAGAACGAGCGGCGCCCCCAGGGAGTAGTGCCAGATTTCGAGGGCGTCGATCCGGTGCCACCGAGAGGCTTCCCCGGCCTTCAGCAGAAACAGGATGTGGGCGAGGCGGCCGCGAGACCCGTCGGCCCGGGTGTCCCGGAAATCCTCGCGATACCAGCCGCCTTCCGGATGACGGACGAGCCCGAGGCGATTGATGATGGCGTCGGCGTCCGCCGCTGTCATCGATTCCGCCGGTCGATCTGGAGGGCCGGCCGCTGTTCTTGCACGCGGCCACCGCACCCCTTGGACAGGCCGCCGAGGACCGGCTGGTTGGCGCGGATGGCGAAAAAGCGCATCGAATCCCGTCTGCCTGATTCCGTTAGCTCGATCTGCGACACACCACCGATGGTCGACATCATCGCTGTCAGCCTGTCGCGCATCAGCGAAAGGCGGTCCGTGACTCTGGGGCCACAGGGTGTATATCCTGCCTTTCCGTTCCTCCTGTCACCGATTCAATGCAAGGCGGGCCAATGATCATCGGTCGGAGAGTTTCATAGTGCGGACGGAGCCGAAGGACCCGCTCCTCTATCAGGTCAACACCCGGGCCTGGCTCACTGCGCTCGGGCAGGACATCGGCCGGCCGGCGACCCTCGACGACATCCCGGATGCGAAAATTGAACGACTGGCGGCGCTAGGTTTCGACTGGGTGTGGCTGCTCGGCGTCTGGAGAACGGGAGACGCGAGCCGCCGCGTTTCCCGCTCCCGACCGGAGTGGGTATCGGAGTACCGACAGCTCCTTCCCGGCCTCACGGACGACGATGTCCAGGGGTCCTGTTTTGCCATCGCCGACTACGAGGTGCACCCGGCGCTCGGCGGCAAAGCAGCCCTGGGCAGGCTTCGGCAGCGCCTCGTTGCGCAGGGCCTACGGCTCATGCTCGATTTCGTGCCCAACCATGTGGCCCTGGACCACCGATGGATCGCCGAGCATCCCGACTGGTTCGTCCGCGGCGACGAGGATAAGCTCAGTCGCGAGCCGCTCAACTGGTGCCGGATCGTCGGACCGGCCGGCTCGTCGGTGTTCGCGTACGGCCGAGACCCCTACTTTCCCGGTTGGCCCGACACCCTTCAGCTCAATTATGGCAATCGCGAGTTGCAGGCGGCGATGCGTGGCGAACTTCTGCGTATTGCCGAGCACTGCGATGGCGTCCGCTGCGACATGGCCATGCTGGTGGTTCCCGACGTTTTTCATCGCACCTGGCACATCGACGCGCCCGCCTTCTGGCCGGACGCGATTGCAGCCGTCCGCGCTGAGCACCCGACGTTCCGTCTGATGGCGGAAGTCTACTGGGACATGGAGTGGACACTCCAACAGCAGGGCTTCGACTACACCTACGACAAGCGCCTCTACGACAGGCTGCGTGCCGGTGACGCAACCGCGATCCGCCAACATCTGGTGGCCGGGCTCGATTTTCAGAACCGCCTGGTGCGCTTTCTCGAGAACCATGACGAGCCCCGGGCGGCGACGGTGTTCCCGCATCAGGAGCACCACGCGGCGGCGATCGTGGCGATGCTGGCGCCGGGGCTGAAGCTGATTCATCAAGGGCAGATGGAGGGCTGGCGGGCCCGTCTGCCGACGCATCTGGTGCGCTGGCCCGACGAGCCTGTCGACGAGGACCTGCAGGCATTTTACGAGCAGCTGTTGACGCTTCTGCGGCGCCCCGTCCTTCGTGAGGGAGCCTGGGCGCGGTTGGAGCCGCTGGCCGCCTGGGCCGGCAATCCGAGCTGGCAGGGCTTTGTCGCGTACGCCTGGCGAGGTGCAGACAGCCGGCTGATCGCAGCCGTCAATTATTCCGGGGCGGAAGGCCAGTGCTACGTGCGCCTGCCATTTCCGGAGCTGACGAGGCGCCGCGTGCGCCTGAGAGATCTGATGAGCGATGCCGTCTACGAGCGCGACGGCGCCACCTTGACGAGTCAGGGCCTGTACCTGGACCTGCCGCCCTGGGGCTACAACGTCTTTGCCTTGGAAACCGCCGGCTGACCTGGGTCAGTACCAGCCGTCGCGAATGCCGGGAATGCGGCAGTTTCCCGCCTGTACGGCGCCGCGGAGGGAGCGGCCGCGAACAGCGCCACCGCCAAGAGCCGCAATCGTTCGCTGCGCCACCGCCGATTGATCATCGCATGCGCTACTGATTCGGAGAACGAACGATGGTCTTGATCGGTCCGCGGGGCCGTCCGGAGAGCTCGGCGATCTTGCGGTCCTGCGCCTCGATCAGCCCGCGGGCAGGCTCGTCCCCGTCGAGGCCTTCGACCTCCTCCCGGGCAACCTTGCGGTTCGAACTTCGCGATCCGTCTTCATAAACCACATCGAAAAGAACAAATGCGGTTTCGCCGGACTTCCGGCGGATGCCCGCATCAGGTTTTCTGCGTGCCATACCCACTCCCCATTGTCTGGCGTTTCCATTGTCTGGCGTTGCGCATAGGACAACCGTCGGCGGGCAGCGTTTGCGGGTGACCGCAAGCGCCCCCAGCCAACAGGAGTTGCGGAAGCAGAGCTTGTTTTTCTGGACTCTGCGTCGAGGCTGGCTCGCTACCCCGCCGAGGCGATGGTCACCGCCTCGCGTCCCTTGGGCGTATCGACGACACCCATGGAGACGCGCTGGCCCTCGGCAAGATTAGCAATGCCTGACCGTTCCAGCACCGAGATGTGGAGAAAAACGTCCTTGCCGCCATCGTCACAGGCGATGAAGCCGAACCCCTTCTCCGTGTTGAACCACTTCACCGTTCCGACCATTTCGGTGGCGGTCGATGGATCAACCGTTCGGCGCGGCGACCCCATGCCCCCGCCCGGCGCCGGGCGCCGCGGCGGTGCCTGAGTAACCCCGCTGTCGTCAACCTCGAGGAGCCGGGTGATCTGCGGTCCTTTGGCCCCCTGGCCGACCATCACCTTCAACTTCGCCCCTGGCTGAATGGTATCCAGGCCGGCGGCCTGAACCGCTGCGACATGAATGAACGCGTCTCCCGATCCGTCGGCCAGCTCGGCGAAGCCAAAGCCCTTCTCGGGATTAAACCACTTAACTGTCGCTTCAACGGTCGGACCCTCGACCGGCGACGTATCCCGGGGAAAGTCGCCGAACGGCCGGCCAGCGGGCCGCAATCCACGTGTCTCTCGGGCGAACGGCTCATCGTCATCGAAGCCACGGCGTCGTGGTTCCCGAAAGCCCTTACCTTTTCGCATCATTGCTCGTCATCACCTTTTCGCATCATTTTCCATCATCACCGCCACCAGCGGTTCCACTAATCCCGCGCGGCTTGCCGCCGCGCCGTCGCCTCCTCTTGCTCCTTCTTTTTTTCTGTTTCTGTTGCCGCCCGGTGCAGTCTCGATCGGCTGCTGTCCAGCCTGATCCACGAAACCCGGGTCTTCTATCCGGCGCACATCTTAACACGCTCGTCGAAAGCCAGTCCGGAGAGAGAAAGGGCTATTTCCCCCCGCCAGGTTCGTTGGCAAAGCACGCGGACTGGGGGGCTTCCCCAATCAACACTCCCCTGTTGAACAGCGGCACCCTCGCCGCACCCTTGCCGGACCCGTTTCGCTATTGGCATTGATCGCTTCAGGATCTCTCCGAAACGAGCATCTTCTTATACCATCACCGCCACTGTTCCAGCCCCGCCAAACGTCGCGCCTGGTGATGCACATGTGCGTACCGCCAAGGCGCGATTGCAAGAGCGAGCGGACAATAGCGAGCGAGTGGCTGTGCTCCCGTTCGACGATCCTTTCGGCTGCCGCAAAATCGATGCTCCCGATCCGGACGGGGCGTTAACTTACAGGCGGAGGGCGATATCGGCAAGGCAATGGCGTCGAAATATTGGGTCGGCGGGCAGGTATTCATAGAAACGACGCAGAAGAGCAGATGCGACCCTGCAAATTGCCCGAGCCCGGCGCACCTCAGACGGACGATCCGTTGACGGTGGGAGGCGAATAAGTCATTTCGAACCCTGCTGCAGCAGCTTGAAGGGAAGCGGAGGCCAATGTTCGAGGCGATGAACCTGGCGATCATGATCGGAGCCGGACTCATCACCATCTCCACGTTCACCAGCCTCATCTCCTTCCGGGTCGGCGCTCCCCTGCTGCTGGTGTTTCTCGCCGTCGGCCTGGCCGCCGGCGAGGACGGGTTCGGCGGTCTCGTATTTGACGACGCGCCGGCCGCGTATTTCATCGGATCGTTGGCGCTCGCGGTCATTCTCTTTGATAGCGGCTTCAATACCCGCTTCCAGGCGGTCCGTGCGGCGTTTGGTCCGGCGCTTGTGCTGGCAACCGTGGGGGTGCTCATTACCGCCGGACTGGTGGCGGTGGCAGCCCGCCTCCTGCTTGATTTGCCCTGGCTCGAAGCGGCCATACTGGGCGCCATCGTCAGCTCCACCGACGCGGCTGCCGTCTTTTTCCTGTTGCGCGTCGGCGGCATCACCGTTCGCGATCGCGTCCGGTCCACGCTGGAAGTGGAGTCCGGCTCCAACGATCCCATGGCGATTTTTCTCACGGTGACCCTGGTCGAAATCGCCGCGTCCGGTGCGTCACTGGATGTCGCGGGCGTGGAAGTCCTGACCGCCTTTGTCCGGCAGATGGGGCTCGGTTTGCTGGCCGGTCTCGGCGGCGGGCAGTTGATCATCCTCGTGGTCAACCGCCTGAAGCTGGAGGCGGGCCTCTACCCGATCATCGTTCTCAGCCTCGCGCTCTGTGTGTTCGCGACCACCGGACTGTTGGACGGCAGCGGCTTCCTGGCTGTCTATGTCGCAGGCCTGATGGCGGGAAACTCCCGCCTGCACGCGATGCCGCTGTTGCGCCGGTTTCAGGACGGACTGACATGGTTCAGCCAGATCGCCATGTTCCTGACCCTCGGACTGCTGGCTTCGCCGTCGCAGTTTCTCGGCATCGCTTTGCCAGCGCTGTTGCTGGCCTTGTTCCTTACTCTCGTCGGCCGTCCGCTCGCCGTGTGGCTGTCGCTGCTTCCTTTCGGCTTCAGCCGCAACGAAACCACGTTCGTCGCCTGGGTCGGCCTGCGGGGTGCGGTCTCGATTCTGCTCGCCATCCTGCCGATCGTTGCCGAGCTTCCCAGCGGACGCATGCTGTTCAACGTGGCCTTTGTCGTCGTCATGGCGTCACTGCTGGTGCAGGGCTGGACGATCGGACCCATGGCACGCTGGCTAGGATTGATCGTCCCGTCCCGGTACGGCCCGGTCGACCGGGTCGAACTGGAGCTGCCCGGACGCGCGAGCCACGAACTGATCGCCTACCGCATTGCTCCGGAAAGCCCCGTCGCCACCGGAGAACGCATCCCGCGATGGGCGCGCCCCTCGTTGATCATTCGCGACGGGCGTTCGATCCGCTTGCACGAGGCCGGTCGCCTGAGCGTCGGCGACTACGTCTATATCTTTGCCCAGCCGAAGATGGTGCCTTTGCTGGACCGCCTGTTCGCTCGCCGCGCCGCCTTGGATCCCGCAGACCGGGAGTTTTTCGGCGATTTTACGATCGATCCGGAGACGAAGATGGCGGATCTCGCGGAAGTCTACGGTCTCACCGTGTCCCCCGACGATGCTGCGCTCACCGTTGCCGAGTTTGCCCGGCGGCGGCTGCACGGCATCATCGAGCTGGGCGACCGCGTGCCGCTGGAGGGGATGGAACTCATCGTGCGCGAGATCGGCGAGGCCCGCGAGATTACCAGCATGGGACTCGCCGTCGAGCCCAGCCGCGCCGCGCAGCCGAAGCTTCCCGTGTTTCAGACGCGCGATGAGATCATCGCCGGCCTGCGTCGGTGGTGGCGCAGGCGGAGAGGTCGGCGGAAGCCGACGGCCGACGATTCCGCTGCTTGACCTCAGGGAAGCGCACCGGTTTTGGGCCGCCGGTCGCCCAGTCCAGCAACTCGACGGTGTGAACGACCGGGATCCCGTCTTTCCCGCCGAGCTGGGTGATACAGCCGATGTTGTCCGTGGCAACCACCGACGGCGCCCTGGCCCTGATCGCGGACAGCTTGCGTTGGCGCAAAGCCGCCGACAGCTCCGGCTGAAGCACGGAATAGGTGCCGGCGGAGCCGCAGCAGAGATGCGCCTCCTCCGGCTCGCTCACGACGAAACCGGCCTGTATCAGCAACGCCTTTGATTGGGTGCGCAGTCCGAGGCCATGCTGCATGGTGCACGCCGCGTGGTAGGTCACCGGGATCCTCTCGGGAAGGCGCGCGGGCAGGGGCTTAAGGCCAAGTTTCAAAAGCACCTCCGTGACATCCCGTGCCAGACCCGCGATGCGCGCCGCCTGGGCTGCCAGCTCCGGCTCGTTCGCCAGCAGATGGCCGTAGTCCCGGACCGCAAGGCCGCATCCGGAAGCATTGAAGACAACCGCGTCCAGCTCCCCGGCTTCAAGCTCGCGGCCCCAGGCCGCGATATTCGTTCGTGCGAACCTCTTTGCACTCTCTGCGGACCCAAGCTGATGCAAGATCGCCCCGCAGCAGCCGGCGCCGCGGGCAATGACCACCTCGCAACCATGCCGGGTCAGCACTCTGACCGTTGCCTCGTTGATTTCGGGACGAAGAACCTGTTGTGCGCACCCCGTCAGCAACGCCACGCGCATCCGGCGTTCACCTTCCGCCGGGATGGTTTGCGGCCGGTCCACCCACGACGGGCTGCCGATGCGGCGGGGCGCGTTGACCAGCATTGCCTTGAAGCGCTGCGGCAGCCAGCGAGCACAGGGTCGCGTGAGCACTCGCGCGATCTGACCGGCCAGCGCCGCGAAGCGGAACAGCGCCGGGTTAGGCACGATCGTCGCCAGACTCCGCCGCAGTAGCCGGTCCCGCGATGGCCTGCTGTAGGTGTGCTCGATGTGGTCGCGAGCGCGTTCGACCAGGTGGGCGTAGTCGACCCCGGACGGGCACGTGGTCATGCAGGAATAACAGGTGAGGCAGCGGTCGAGGTGTCGGACGACCGGCTCGGTGGCCGGCCTGCCGGACTCAAGCATGGTTTTGGCGAGATAGAGTCGTCCGCGCGGACTATCCAGTTCGTCGCCGAGGAGAAGGTAGGTCGGACAGGTGGCGAGGCAGAAGCCGCAGTGGACGCAGGTGCGCAGGATCGCGTCGGCTTCGCGAAGGCTCGGATCGTTCAGCCGTCCCTCGGCAAATTCAGTCCGCATCGTCAGATATCCGCATACATGCGCCCCGGGTTCAGCACCCGGTGCGGATCGAAGGCGTCCTTGATGCGCCGGGTCAGGGCAGCCAGGGGCGGGGGTTGTGGCTGGAAGACGGACACCCGGGCGCGGACCTCGGACGGCGCCCGCAGGAGGGTTGCGTGACCGCCGCTGATCCCGACGGCACCACGCACCGCAGCTTCGCAAGCATCAACACCGGGGTCGAGTGCCAGCCAGATCAGACCGCCACCCCAGTCGTAGAACGCCTCGCCCGCCACGCGGCCCAGGATCCGCGCCACGACATCGGCGCCCGCGGAAGGGGGAACCGACAGCCGCCAGACCTGATGCTGCGGGAGGGCGACAAAGAAAAAGGCGTCGCGGATCTCGCGCCAGGCGCCGCCGCTCTCTGGCGCCTCCAGAACCAAGGGCGTCCCGAGCGGGCCCAACAGCACGCTCAGTTCCCGGGAGCGCGACGCAACGGACCGGGCAGGCCCTTCCAGCCGGAGCAATGTTGCCGAACCCGTCGAGGCGGCAATCGCCGGAACCGATGATGCCGAAGCGATCCCGGCCGGCAGGTGCGCCGCCCCGGAAACGTCGCAGGCACTGGTGAGAGCGAGGGCCATGGCGCGGCTGCCGTCCGGGTCGGACAGCCCGAAAAGGACCACCGTGCGGGAATCCTCGGGAGCCGGCAGGGCGCGCACAGTCAATTCGGTGACGGCCGCCAGCGTGCCGAACGAACCTGCGATCAGCTTCGAGAGATCGAAGCCGGTGACATTTTTGACCACCCGTCCGCCAGCCTTGAAGCATTCGCCGCGGCCGCTGACGGCCTGGAATCCGAGGATATGATCTCTCGCCGCTCCCGCTTTGATCCGGCGCGGTCCCGCCAGATTGCATAAAAAGGCGCCCCCCAGCGTCCCGCCCGCGTTCGAGGGTGGCGCGGCCGCGTCGCAACCGAATAACTGGCTCAGGTCGGGAGGCTCGAAGGCCAGATGCTGCCGGCGCTCCGCCAGCAGCGCTTCGATCTCGGCAAGCGGGGTGCCCGGCTTCGCGGTCAGGACGAGTTCTTCCGGCTCGTAAAGCACGCCCCCTGCAAGCCCTGCCAGATCAAGCCGGGCATCCGCGTCGGTCGGGCGGCCCCATCCGGCCTTCGTCCCGCTGGCGATGACATCCAGCCGCCGCGATTCGACAATCGCGGTCCGCACCGCTTCGGCCACCTGATCGGCGCTTTCGGGTCGCATCGGCGTCGCTGCCTGCATCTCTCGCGAAACTCCTCCGGGTGCCGGAAGCCTCTCAAAAGCGCGGAATTTCGGGGAAGCGGAGTTCGCCCCGGTGCACGTGCATCCGCCCCAGTTCGGCACAACGGTGCAGCGTGGGATAGACCTTGCCGGGGTTGAGCAGGCTTTCGGGATCGAACGCGCATTTCAGGCGCTGCTGCTGCTTCAGGTCGTCCTCGCTGAACATCTCTCCCATCAGATCGCGCTTCTCGACGCCGACGCCGTGCTCGCCGGTCAGGACGCCGCCGACGCGAACGCATTCGCGGAGGATATCCGCGCCGAACGCCTCTGCCCTCTCGATCTCGCCGGGAACGGCGGCGTCGTAGAGAATCAGCGGGTGAAGGTTCCCGTCTCCGGCGTGGAAGACGTTGGCACAGCGCAGGCCGTGCCGTTGCTCCAGGGCCTGGATATGGGTGAGCACATCGGGAAGCCTGTGGCGGGGAATGGTCCCGTCCATGCAGAGGTAATCGGGACTGATCCGTCCCACGGCGGGAAACGCCGCCTTCCGGCCCGCCCAGAAGCGCAGCCGCTCTTCTTCGTGCCGGCTGGCCTGAACGCTGCCGACGCCGCAAGCGCGCGCGATCTCTTCCACCCGGATGACGAGGTCTTCGACCTCTTCCTCCGGCCCGTCGACCTCGACGATTAGCAGGGCCTGAGCGTCCAGTGGGTAGCCGGCGTGCGCGAAGTCCTCGGCGGCGCGCATGGCCGGCGCATCCATCATCTCCATGCCGCCGGGGATGATCCCGGCACCGATCACGGCAGCGACGCAGTCTCCCGCGGCCTGCACCGACCGGAAGCCCAGCAGGATCGCTCGCGCCGTCTCCGGCTTGCGGATGATCCGCACCGTGATCTCGGTGACCACCCCCAGCAACCCTTCCGAACCGGTGATCACCCCCAGCAGATCATAGGCCTCGCTGTCCAGGTGCTTGCCGCCGAGCCGGACGACCGACCCGTCGATCAAAACCACTTCGGCACCGAGGATGTTGTTGGTGGTCAGCCCGTACTTCAGGCAATGCACGCCGCCGGCGTTCTCGGCGACGTTGCCGCCGATCGAGCAGGCGATCTGGCTCGACGGATCGGGTGCGTAGTAGAAACCGCGATCCGCCACCGCGTTCGAGATGGCGAGATTGGCGACACCCGGCTGCACCGTCACACAGCGGTTGTCGTAGTCGATCTCCAGAATGCGGTTGAACTTGCCGAGCGCCAGCAGGACACCGTCGGCGAGCGGCAGCGCGCCGCCAGACAGCGACGTGCCCGAGCCTCTCGGCACCACCTTGACCCCCTCGGCGTAACAATAGGCCAGGATTCGCGAGACCTGATCCGTGCTTTCGGGAAGCACCACCAGCATCGGCGGTTGGCGATAGGCGGTCAGCGCATCGCTTTCGTAGACCCGGAGTTCGTCCGGATGGTCGATGACACCCTCTCCCGGGACGATCGCCCGCAAGGCCTCGGCAATCGCGCCTCGCCGCACGAGAACGCTGGCATCCGGTTTCGGCATCTGCATGGCCGCGAGCCTCCTCCGCCGGCGTCTGGCGCGCCGCTGGTCACCCGGAACATGGCTTCCCGCCTTTTATTGCGAACCCGACCCGCGGACGAGGCCAACCCAGTGTCGGCGACAGGTCCCGCCCCACGGATTGCTTCGCTTTGCTCGCAATGACGGTGTTTGAGCCTCTCCGCTTACGAATGTAGGGCTTTGGGGACGCGGGTGAAAGCGCAACAGCAGCCGCTGCTGCGCCTGGGACGACTGCCGGCGGAAAGTTGCAGGGATGCAACCGGGGAAGGGAGGGTCAGCCGGCGAAGGCGCAGACTAGCCCTGGCGGGTCTTGTAGCGCGGCTGCTTCTTGTTGATGACGTAGAGGCGCCGCTTGCGCCGCACGACCAGACAGTTGCGCTCGCGGGTCTTCGCCGACTTGATGGAATGCCTGATCTTCATAACGCCTAGTCCAAGAAAGTTCGTAGTCGCGCCGGGCGTCCCGTCGCAAGGTCCGGCACCATACGCGGCGAAGCGGCGCCGGTCAACGGCGCGAAGCATGGGATTGGGATTGGCTCGTGGGCCAGCGGAAGCCTTGGC
The DNA here is from genome assembly GCA_036787145.1 of Rhodospirillales bacterium. GTDB lineage: Bacteria > Pseudomonadota > Alphaproteobacteria > Rhodospirillales > Defluviicoccaceae > Defluviicoccus. Next base: position 1,695 of record DAIQPV010000024.1, on the reverse strand, counting down.
CGTCCGGAAAAATCGTGGCGGCCGGTTGCGCGGCGCGGACGGAGAGGTCAAAACCGAGGTCATCTGGCAGAAAGGCCCGAACCGGGGCACGGAAGGTTATGATCTGGATCGATGGTGTGGCGATCGACGAACGGGCGTTGGAGGAGTGCTTCGTCCGCGCCTCGGGACCCGGCGGGCAGAACGTCAACAAGGTGTCGAGCGCGGTGCGTCTGCGCTACGACCTGGCCCGTGCCGAAGGCCTGAGCGAGGGGACGCGCGAGCGGCTGCGGCGGTTGGCCGGCCGGCGACTGACGCGCGATGACGTGCTCGTCCTCGATGCTCAGCGGCACCGCACCCAGGAGCGCAACCGGACCGACGCGCTGGCCCGCCTGGCAGCGATGATCCGCCTCGCCGGACAGGCGCCCCGGCCGCGCCGCGCTACCTGCCCGAGCGCCGCCGCGCGACGCCAACGGATGGAAGCAAAGAGACATCGCGCCGAAACCAAGCGCTTGCGCGCCCAACCGCCACCCGACTAGCCGCCGCCATCACCGCGGTGCCGCGGCAATATTTCCGCCGTCCACGGTCAGCACGGCGCCGGTGGTCTTCGCCGACAGGGCGAGATGGACGAAGGCTTGCGCCACGTCGGCTGCCGTCACCTCCGTGCGCAGCAGATTGCCGGCCATGTACTCTTCCTCGCTGACACCGCGCGCCCGGGCGCGCTGCGCCACCAGCTTGTGGTTGAGCAGGCCGCTGCGGATCCGGTCGGCGTTGACCGCGCAGGAGCGCACGCCATCGCGCCCATAATCGACGGCGTACTGACGCATCAGCGCCAGCGTCGCCGCTTTGGCAATGCCATAGGGGCCGAAGTCCGGGCCGGGGTCGAGCGGTTGCTTGGAGGCATTGAACAGCAGCCACCCTCCCGTCGCCTGCGCTCGGAAGATTCGCACCGCAGCGCGCGCCACCGACTGGTGCGCCCAGAAGTTCAGATCGAAACTGTCGCGCAACACCGCCTCGTCAACCTCGCCAATGCGGCCGGAGAAGGCGCCGCCGGCATTGGAGACGACGATATCGACGCCGCCATAGACCTCGGCGACGCGGTCGAAGGCATGTTCGACGGCTTTCTGATCGGTGACGTCGCAGCCGATGGAGAGCGCGCCGAGCGGCTTCGCCACCGCGGCGGCCGCATGGGTGTCCAGATCGAGCACCGCCACCTCGGCCCCCTCCGCACGGAAGGCGGCCGCCGTCGCCGCACCGATGCCTGAACCGCCGCCGGTAATCAGCGCGATCCGCCGCGCCAGAGGCCGCTCAACCGCCTTGCCGAGCTTCGCCTGTTCGAGAGACCAGTGCTCGATATCGAAAATGTCGGACTCCGGGATGACCTCGTAGGTATCCATGGTCTCGGCGGCGGCGATGACGTCGATGTTCGTCTCGGCCAGATCCGCCGCGATTCTGGCCTCGGCCTTGGAGGCGCCGATGCCGAACAGCCCCAATCCCGGCACCAGGATGACGCGCGGCGCCGGATCCAGCATCGTCTTGCGGCCCTCGTAGCGCGCCTCGTGACGGGAGAAGTAGGCCGTATAGTCGGCATGATAGTCGATGAACGCCTGCTCGGCCGCGGTCGCGAAGCCCTCCAGGTCCTCCGCGTCGGGTGCGGGAACGATCAGCGGCTTCGGCTTGATGCGGATGACGTGGTCGGGGGTGGCGGTGCCCTGTCGG
>DAIQPV010000023.1:0-17662 GCA_036787145.1 Rhodospirillales bacterium | reverse complement strand
GACCTTGCCAGCGGCATGACCCGGCACCGCTACTCGGTGACCGCAGTGCGCGCGATAACGATTGAAGAAGCGGGAAAAACTCTTGGCGATGATTGTCCGGCCACTGGACAATTCAATCGCCCTGTCTGCTTTGGCGATTATTTGCTATTCTTATAAAAGGTTGCTTTCGCCCCTTGCGGAAGGAGCACACCGGAGACGCCGGTCGAAATCTGGCGGTGTGGGAGGTCTGGGTCATGTTTTCGCGATATCTGCTGTCTGCAATCAGCCTGGCGGCGGCCGGCATCTTTGGTGCCGCGGCTGCAGCCGCGGCACCCGGCGGTGATGAAGGCCTGATCGCTGGCGCGCCAGAGACACCCGCGGAGCTGAGCGAGGCGCCGCCCGTCGATTATCCCGACGTCCGGCTGTTGCGCGGATACCTCAGCGACGGCCCCGCGGCCTTCAATCCGGCCGACCCCAAGCAGCTGGTCGTCGGCATCGGATTTCCCGGGGACTACAAATGCTTCGTCAAGAGGAGCACCGATGGCGGGAAAACATGGGGAGCCTTGGTCCCCCTGCCGCGCGCGGAGGGAAGCGGGCGCCACTACTGTTCGAGCTCCGCGCCGGCGATCAGCTATTCAGCGAACGGACGGCGTCTCTATGCCGCCTATACTTATGTGAAGCCAGTGTCATCGAACTCCGCATATGTTGTGCTGGTTAGTGTATCCTCGGACGATGGCGTGACCTGGTCTATGCCGAAGGAGGTAGTAGCCCTAGGCGATGCAAGTGAAGAGGAGGGCTTTATTGACATACAACTGGCAGCACAGGCGGACGGTCCCTGGCTTTACCTGGCTATGAATTATCTTGGCTATCACGGACGCTTCCTCTATTTCAGCAGCTCCCCTGATCGGGGGTCGCAGTGGACTCCCGTCAAGCAAATAGCGGTCGCCTTTCCCGATGAAGGCACCGACTTGCACGATATCGCCCTGGCGGCGGGGCAAGGCGGGACTGTCCTGCTCGCCTATGGGTGGAGCGAAATCCTGAGCGATTATCGCTTCGCCCTGCAGGTGGCACGGTCAACCGACCATGGCGCCACCTTCCTATACGGAACCGCGGCTCAGCGCAGTGCGGCCACGGATACCGGCCGGCTGCTCCTCAGCCAGCCGGCCATAGGCATCGGGCGGTTGGGAACGGCACATCTGGTCTATAACCGGGGCGGCGAGGCGATCCTCTACAAGTACAGCCTGCCGCCATACCGCACGTGGAGTGCCACGCCCGCCAGACTCGACACCGGCATTTCGGCCGGGGAGCTGTCCGCTCCCCAACTGGCGGTGGGCGCCTGCGGACGAGCGAGCATCTTGCACGCGAGCTGGGTGCAGAATCGGACCGGCTCCGGCACCATCCTCTACGCCCGCAAGGTGGCGCAGACGGGGCACGGCTGGTCCGACCCGCTGGCGGTCGGCACATCGAGCGTCCGGTTGGGCGGCAACCAGATCGCCGGCGCCGGACCCAAGGCGTTCCCGGTTTGGGCGGCGTTTTCGGGAACCGCCGGCAACTCGACCCTGTTCGGCAGCCGCGTCTCGTCGGGTGTGACCTGCCCGTAAGAGACCCACCGAGGACCACCGCGCGCCGGGGCAGTCCTGCGAAGACAACGTTGCGGAGTTCCCCCGGCAAGCGCTCCGGCCGTCTGCCTGAGATCGCCTGAAATCGGCATCGCAAGACTGCTTGCTTTTCCGCCGCCCATCTGGCGATGTGGGAGGCATGGCGAACGTACGGCCCGCCAGCGGCCCGGACGCGCGCATTGTCGCCGTGCTCGGGCCGACGAATACCGGCAAGACGCACCTGGCGATGGAGCGGATGCTGGGGCACGCCTCGGGGATGATCGGCTTCCCCTTGCGGCTGCTTGCGCGAGAGAACTACGAGCGCGCCGTGAAGCTCAAGGGCCCCGCGCGCGTGGCCCTGATCACCGGGGAAGAAAAGATCGTTCCGCCGGGCGCCTGCTGGTTTCTCTGCACGGTGGAGGCGATGCCGATCGACCGGCGCGTGGCGTTTCTCGGCATCGACGAGATCCAGATGTGCGCCGATCCGGACCGCGGACATCTGTTCACCCACCGGCTGCTGCACGCCCGGGGCGAGCTGGAGACCATGTTCATGGGGGCGGAGACGATCCGCCCGCTGCTCCGCCTGCTCGTTCCCGAGGCCGAATTCATCACCCGTCCGCGCTTTTCGGCGCTGACCAACGCCGGGACATGCAAGCTGACGCGGCTGCCGCGCCGCACCGCGATCGTCGCCTTCAGTGCCGCCGACGTGTACGGCATCGCCGAGCTGGTGCGCCGGCAGCGCGGTGGGGCCGCGATCGTGCTGGGCGCGCTCAGCCCGCGGACTCGCAACGCCCAGGTGGCGATGTATCAGGCCGGCGAAGTGGACTACCTCGTCGCCACCGATGCCATCGGCATGGGCCTGAACATGAACGTCGATCATGTGGCCTTCGCCGCCACCCGGAAGTTCGACGGCCGCGTGCCGCGCTCTCTCACCGCGTCGGAAATGGCCCAGATTGCAGGGCGCGCCGGGCGGCACACCCGGGACGGCACGTTCGGAACCACCGCCGAGGTCGGGCCGCTCGACCCGAGCTGGCCGAGCGCATCGAAAGCCACACCTTCGAGCCGCTCCGGGCGCTGCAGTGGCGGAACGACGAACTCCGCCTTGCCTCGATCGAAACGCTGCGCGCCAGCCTGGACCGCGCACCGCGCCGGCCGGGACTGGTCCGGGCGCGCGAAGCCGACGACGAACTGGCGCTGGCCCATCTTGCCGGGGATGCGGAGATCGCCCGCTGGGCCCGCAGCCCTGCCGCGGTGGCCCTTTTGTGGGAGGTGTGCTGCATTCCGGATTTCGGCAAGATCACCGGCGAGGGGCACGCCCGGCTGCTGGCGCAGATCTTCCGTTTCCTGATCGGTGCAGAGAGTGGCACGGCGGGGCCCCTGCCGACGGACTGGGTCGCGCGCCAGGTCGATCGGCTCAATCGGACCGACGGCGACATCGAAACGCTGATGCAGCGGATCGCCGGCATCCGCACCTGGACCTACGTATCGCATCACGGCGCCTGGCTGCACGACGCCGACGGCTGGCAAGGGCGCACCCGCGCCATTGAGGACAAGCTTTCGGACGCCCTGCACGACCGGCTGATCCAGCGCTTCGTCGATCGCCGCACCGCGTCGCTGATAGGCCATATGCACCGGAATCGCGAGCTTTTCGCCACCGTCGGCGAGACCGGCGAGGTTCTGGTGGCGGGGCACTTCGTCGGCATGCTCGACGGCTTCCGGTTTGCCCCGGACCCGGCGGTGGCGGGCGGCGGCACGGCCAGGGACACCGGCCGATCCCTCAACGCCGCTGCCCTGCGCGCGCTGGCCGCGCCGATCCGCCGGCGGATCACGCAGCTGGAGGCCGATGACGATGCGGCCTTCAGGATGGCGGCGGATGGCACAGTGCTGTGGCACGACAATGCCGTCGGCAGGCTGTCTCGCGGGTCGCACATCCTGTCGCCGCGCGTCGAAGCCCTGAGCTCCGAGCTGCTCTCCGCCGAGGCAAAGGGCCGCGTCCGTGCAAGGCTGGCGGGTTTCGTCGACGCCCACGTGCGCACCGTCCTGCGCCCGCTGTACGCCGCCCGCGACACGCCCCTCGGCGGGGCCGCCCGCGGTCTGCTCTGGCAACTGGCGGAATCCCTCGGCGCGCTGCGAAGGCGCGAGGTGCAGCAGCAGATCGGCGCGCTCACGCGCAGCGACCGGCGCGCCCTCGCCCAGCAGGGCCTGCGGCTGGGGGTCGAAAGCGTGTTTTTCGCCAATCTGCTGAAGCCGCGGGCGATGGCCCTGCGCGGGCTGCTGTGGTGGCTGAATACCGGGCAACAGCAAGGACCTCCTTCCCTGCCGTTGGGCCGGCCGTCGCTGATCCGTCCGCAGGGTGTCCCGATGGCATTCCTGGAGGCGATCGGATATTTCCCCCTGGGCGACCGCGCGATCAGGGTCGATATCCTGGAGCGGCTGCTGGGCCGGCTGCGCCCTGTTGCCGCGGCCGCGGTCCCGGTCGTGCCCGAGCGCGATCTGGCGCGCCTTGCGGCCTGCGACGTCACGGCGCTCGCGCCGCTGGTCGCCGCGCTGGGCTACCAGACGGAGCGGAAGGACGGGGCGTTGCATCTCGTCACCGGCCAGCGCAGACCGGCGCGGCAAGGAGCGCGGCGACCGGCACGACAGAATGCCGATGACAACAGTTCCCCCTTCGCGGCCCTGCGGGCTTTGCGACAGGCGCCGTGACCACGCTGGCGGAGACGGCCGAGCCGCGGCTGCGGCTGGACAAATGGCTGTGGTATGCCCGATTCCACAAGAGTCGGACACTCGCCGCCGCCGTCTGCGCCGGAGGCCGCATCCGCCTCAACGCCACCCCGGTCACCAGGGCGCACCAGATGGTCAGGCCCGGCGATGTGCTGACGTTTCCGTACGGCAACGAGATCCGTATCATCAGGATCGTCGCCCTTGGTGAGCGGCGCGGACCGGCGGTGGAAGCAAGGACCCTGTATGAGGATGTGGCGACCCCGGAGACCGGGGCGCCGGCCGACGACGCGGCCCCCGTCGTCGTCCACCACTCCGGTCAGGGACGGCCGACAAAGGCCGAGCGTCGCGCTCTCGAGCGCCTGCGCGCCGGTCGATAGGGTTGATAAGCGTAATAACCCTGAAGAGGGCGGTGTTGAGCGGCTGACGCCCATTGTGCTACCCATGGTCATGTTTCGACGCCTGCTATCGCTGTTCGACGATGCCGGGTCGGTGGGACCGGAAACCACCGGCGGTGCCGATCCCCTGCAGCGCGCCGCCGCCGTGTTGCTGGTCATGGCGGCGAACCTCGACGGCCGCATGGACGCGGATGAGCGGGCAAGCATCGAACGACTCCTCGGGGAGCGTCTGGGCGTGCAAGACGCCGCAGCACTGATCGACGAAGCGGCCGCCACGGCGGTGGAGTCGACCGATTTTTTCGGTGTCACCCGCATCATCAATGAGCGCCTGCCGCCGGAACAGCGCGTGGCGGTGATCGAGATGCTGTGGGAGGTGGCTTACGCCGACGGTTCGGTGCACGATTACGAGGCGAATCTGCTGCGGCGGATCGCCGGATTGTTACACGTCACCGATCGGGACGCCGGCGAAGCGCGCAAGCGAGCAATCGCGAGGGCAGAGTAGCTCTTGCCACCGTCGCGGCGATCTCTGCCGCGCCCTCCAGCGGCAAGGCGGCAAAACGGAGAAGAAGATGACCTATATCGTTACCGAGAATTGCATCCGCTGCAAATACATGGACTGCGTCGAAGTCTGCCCGGTCGACTGCTTTTACGAGGGCGAGAATATGCTGGTCATTCATCCCGACGAATGCATCGACTGCGGCGTCTGTGAACCGGAATGTCCGGCGGAGGCTATCGTTCCAGACACCGAACCCGGCCACGAGAACTGGCTCACCAAGAATACAGAATACAGCAAGATTTGGCCGAATATTACCCGAAAGGGGGAACCTCCGGCGGATGCCGACGACTGGAACGGCAAGGCAGGGAAGGAAGAGTTCCTCAGCAGCAACCCCGGTAGCGGTAGCTAAAGTCGCTTGGGGCGGAAAGCACACGCAGTCGCTAAACTTCCTCGTTTGAATTTTGCTGCGACTGCGTGGTATAAGTCAGGTTCGCAGGTCGTCGATCAGCGAGGATAGGCCGCCAGGGACGCGTCGCTTTCGGACAGGTGGCCAGCGAAATACTCATATGGGTGCTCACTAATCATCAATCTTCAACACGCACGGGTATTGTCCCCTCATGAGGGCGATGGCGTGCGACCGAGTGCCTCAACACTGGTGGAGAGAGAACGCAGAAAATGCGGGAAGAAATGGCTTTCGGCTCCGGTGATTATGTCGTCTATCCAACCCATGGCGTCGGCAAGGTCATCGGGATTGAATCGCGGGAAATAGCCGGACAGGAGCTGCAACTCTTCGTAATCGCTTTCGATCGCGACCGGATGACGCTTCGCGTTCCGGTGGGCAAGGTTGCTCATGCCGGCCTGCGGAGGCTCAGCACACGAAAGGTCATGGAAAACGCGCTGACCAAGCTTCGCGGCCGCGCCCGCGTCAAGAAGACGATGTGGAGCCGCCGGGCGCAGGAGTACGAGGCGAAGATCAACTCCGGTGATCCCGTGTCGATCGCCGAGGTCGTTCGCGATCTTTATCCCAACGTCGGCCAGCCGGACCAGTCGTTCAGCGAGCGCCAGATCTACGAGGCCGCCTTCGACCGCCTCGCCTGCGAGCTGGCCGCTTTGGAATCGATCGACAAGCAGGCGGCGACCGGAAAACTCGAGGATCTCCTCCGCGCCGCCTAGACCTTGCTCCCGATACCACCGGCGGGCCGTTGCCGGCGGTATCGGGAGTGCGGACCCGCGCCGATGACCAACCCGTCCGTTTTCGCCGTTCTTCCGGAAGGTCGGCGGACCTGGGCGATCCCCTCGATTTTTGGCCAGGCGGGCCGTCTCGCGGCGCTGCATGGCGCCCTCGATCTCCGGATCGCCGAAGGCGATAACCTCGTCTACCTCGGGAACCTGATCGGGCGCGGCGACGTGGCCGCCACGGTCCGCGAATTGCTCCTGTTCCGCCGCTCGCTGATGGCCGGCCGTCTGGACGGCAACGCCGGCCAAATCGTCCACCTGCGCGGAAGCCAGGAGGAGATGTGGCACAAGTTGCTCCAGCTGCAGTTCGCGCCCAATCCCACCGAGGTCCTGGAATGGATGCTGCGCCAGGGCGTCGAGGCAACCCTGTCGGCCTACGGCGGTAGCGTCGAGGAGGGGCGCACCGCCGCGCGGCTGGGGGCGGTCGCGCTCTCGCGGTGGACCAACCAGCTCCGCGCGGCTGTGCGCGCGATCGACGGTCACGATCAGTTGATGAGTTCGCTCCGGCGCGCGGCTTACACGTCGGACAATACCCTGCTGTTCGTCAGCGCCGGGGTTGATCCTCGTCGTCCGCTGTCGGCGCAACGGGATACGTTCTGGTGGGGCAGCCGGGAATTCGAGGCCTCGGAAGGAAGGTACGGCGGCTTCCACCGCGTGATCCGGGGCGCCGACCCGCGGCGCGCCGGCATCGTCCTGCGCGACGGACTGGCCTCGCTCGATGGCGGCTGCGGCTTCGGCGGCCCTCTCCTCGCCGGCTGCTTCAGCGCCGAGGGGCATCTGGTCGAGGTGGTCGAGGCGTGATCCGCGACCTGCCGGACCTGCGGCGGATCGTCTCCGGCGGCCAGACCGGGGTGGATCGGGCGGCGCTGGACGTGGCGATGGCGCTGGGGCTGGACTGCGGCGGCTGGGTCCCGCGCGGGCGGCGCGCCGAAGATGGGCCAGTCCCCGATCGCTATCCGCTCCGCGAGACCGCCGCTTCCTCGTACGCCAAGCGGACTCGTCTGAATGTGCGCGACACCGACGCCACGCTCATTCTCACCCGGGGCGACCCCACCGGCGGGACCGCGCTGACGGCGCATACGGCTGCCCGGCTCGGTCGCCCAATGCTGGTTCTGGATCTTGAAGCAGACCCCGACCCGGCTACCGCCCGGCAATGGCTGGCGAGTTCGCGCGTGCGCCTGCTCAACGTTGCCGGTCCTCGCGAGAGCGGTTGCCCGGGGATCTACCGGCAGGCGCGTGCCTTTCTTGAGGCTCTGTTGCGTGCGGGCCGCGGTCCGTCCGCACGGAGCGATCCCCCCCTTGCCCGCAATGACGCGATTGGCTAAAAGGGCGGCGTGTTACGCCGCTCGCAGTGGCAAACCTGCCTCAAAGCTTCGACTGTCGCCACCGGCCCTTCGATCGTCTCCGGCAGGGCTGCGTTTGGCCGGCACTTCCAGGAGTAGCATAGAGATGGCAGCAACAGGCGAACTCGCAGGGGATCGGATCAGTTCAGGGAGCGGCGCCGCGGCCGACCCTTCGCCGGGTCCCGGGGCCGGGGTACTGCCGAGGGGAGCAACCGGTTTCGCCGCCACGCCGGTGGCGTTGGGCGCGCGCAACCCAGCGGGACAGCCTCGCACCTTCTCGCTGGTCGTCTCGACGATCGGGCGAAGCGCGGAGGTGGACCTGTTCTTTCAGAGCCTGGTCCGCCAGACGTACCAGGACTTCGAGGTCATCGTCGTCGATCAGAACAAGGACGATCGGGTACGCAGCCTGTGCGATCGCTTCCCCGACCTCGACATCCTCTACATGACATCCCCGCCCGGTGCGTCAAAGGGGCGCAACGTCGGCCTGGAGTATGCGAGCGGCGACATCATCGCTTTCCCGGATGACGACTGCGTCTACGCGCCCTGCGTGCTGGAACGGGTGAAGAAGCTGATCGACGACGGCGCCGCCGACTTCGTCATGGCCAGGAGCGTGGACGTCCGCGACACCTCCGGCGCCCTGCAGGAGCCGATCGCGTCAAAGCCGAGGTTGCACAGCAAGGCCCTCGGCAAGTACAGCCTGTGGTTTCGCGGGACGACCTATGTGATCTTCCTGACCCGTCCGTTCGCAATCGCCGTCGGCGGTTTCGACGAACGCATGGGCGGCGGCAGCGGAACCCCCTACGGCTCGGGCGAAGATGCCGACTACATCGTTCGCGCCTGCTTTGCCGGGGCCCGCATGGTGCGCAGCGACGACATCCGCATCCACCACCCGGCGCCGGACTTCAGCGACGGTCGGCTTGCGGACAAAACGTACACGTATGGCGTCGGACGGCGGTTCGTGCTGCAGAAGCACCGCTATGGACCGCTGTTCACGGCTTTGAACGTGTTGTGGCCCGCCGTCCATTATGTCCGTAACATCGGCGACGCAAAGATGCGATACTACTTCTTACAGATGTTAAAGGGCCGGATGAAGCGGCCGGACCCGCAGCATCTGGCCTGACCCCCGCCGGGTCCGGCCCGAGAGTCCGGCCCGAGAGTCCGGCCCGAGAGTCCGGCCCGGGAGTCCGGCCCGAGACTGGCAGCGCGCGGCCCGCTCCCGCGCAGGCAACGGAATACGAGCAGCGATGGAACTGACTTATACCGGCGTGGTCTTGTTGCTGCTGTTCGCGTTCGTCATGCTGCGGGTTCCCAACGGCACTCTCTACCTGCTGGCATTCTTCGTTCCCTTTGCATCGACCGCAATCCTCAACCTCCCGGCCTTCACTTTCAGCTTTACGCCGTATCACGTTCTCGGCAGCACGCTGGTCGGGCTGGCCATTCTGGGGTGGACGTCAAGGCCGCTGTCCGGCGACCAGCTGAACCTTCGATCGCCCTTTTTCTGGATGATGGCGTTTATCGCCATGCTGATCGCCTCGATGTTCGCCCTGGCGCTGACCCGCGGCCTCGGCTTCGGCGTGGTCATTCAGACCGTGATCCTGCTGCTGGGATTTCTCGTTTCCTGGGCGGTGGCAGAGGGGATCACCGGGCCGGAGATCGCCCAGCGCGTGGTCGTTATCTACCTTTGGGGCGGATTGTTCACCGCGGTATGGGGGTTGTTCCAGTGGCTTTGCCTCAACATGGGGCTCACCTATCCCTCCGATATCTTCAACAACAGCATCAGCGAGGCTGGCGCCCTTTTCGATCAGGCGCTGAAGGAAAGCTCCTACGTCGTCTACCGCATCAGCTCGGTTTCGTTCGAGCCCTCCAGCCTTGCCCGCTTCCTGATCTCGGTGCTGGTGATCGCCGTCGTCCTGCTCGGCGAGGGCGTCAATCGGGTGCCGTTCGGCCGGTGGTATATCTATCTGGTGTCCGGGGTGATCGCCCTGTCCACCTCCACCACCGGACTGGTCGGACTTGCCGTCGTGTTCCCCCTGACCCTGCTGCTTTACGGCCGTTTATTCCTCCGCGACATCGTGATTATCGCGGTGGTTGGCACCTTCCTTCTGGCGATTTCGCCCGAGGTGGCGACCATCGCCTCGCGGGTGACCGTTGAAAAGGGAGATTCCGGCTCGTTCGACGTGCGCATGCAGTCGATGATAGACGGTCTCCAGGCGTTTACCGACGCCCCCATGTTCGGGCACGGCTGGGGATGGTTCAAGAGCGGCACCCAGTCTACTGTCCTGGTCAATGACCTGATCTTCAAGTTCCTGTCGAGCGTCGGACTGTTCGGCTTCACCTTGTTTCTGCTGTACGTCGGGCTCGGTTTGCTTGCCGCGTGGGGAGCGGCAGCGCGCGTCAGCGAGCGGCTGCGCCTGCCTGATCTCAGCGACCAGGAGCGGGCAACCGGCAACTTCCTGCGTGCCGCGACGATCGGGCTGGTGCTGGCTATCCTCGTCAGCCTCTTCCTCGACGCTCTCGCGTCCTTTTTCTATTATGGGGGACACTTCTGGTTCATGTTCGGCACCCTGGTCGGCCTGGCGCGGGCGGCGACGCTCTGGGAGAACCGCTGCGGCGCACAAGGCCACGTCCCCGCAAGGGCCGCGGCCGGTCAGGACAAGGCAGGCCTTGCTCCCGTTGCAAGGCGGGAAGGCGGATAACCGGTCCGCCGGACTCGCCTTGCAGGCGCAGCTTCACTTTCGCTTCCGCCTCAGGACGGAAGCGAAGACAAGCCAAATCCGAAAGGCTTACTCCCAGTACTGGGAGCTGACCTCCACATCGCCGCGCCAGAAGTTGGTGCGGAACCCGGCGACGTGCGGATACGCCGCAAACTGCTGGTGGTACGGCTTTTCCTTGCGAATGAGGAAGAAAATCGAGAAGGCGGCGCCGGGGAACACACTCGCCAGCGGGCGCGCGATCGACCGCGGAAACGGATAGAACTGCGAGCCCGCGAACGCGACAAGGCGATAACCGCCGGGAAAGCACGCGTTCAGGAATTTCAACGTGTCGTTCTTGGAAAACGGCCGGACGTGCGCGGAACAGAGCTTGTGCTGGGACGGGTGCGAGCCGAACAGGCCGAGAATCCGGTTGTGAAACGAAGCGATATTCGGAACGCCAATGAGAAAGTGCCCGCCGACTTTCAGGCACCGCGTGACATTGTGGAAGATCCAGAACACCTCTTTGGTGTGTTCCAACACCTGATTGGCCATGATCAGATCGATCGAATCGTCCGCGAACGGCAGCGAATCCCGCTCGATGTCGGCGACATAAACCTGATCGGTAATCGCCTTCAGCTCCTCGGCGTAATTCTGCATGCCTTCGACGGCTATGGCCGTTGCCGACGGGTGCACCGACTTCACGATGCTCAGGTCTCTTCCAGACCCGGCACCCAGGTCGACGACTGTTTCGACCTTCCCCGCCAACCTGGCGAACCGTTCGATGACGTGGGGACCGTACTGTTCTGCGGTATCCACCATGAAGCGCAACGGGTGCTGCGGCCGAGCGCCGAAAAACGAACCCGGCTTCTTCGAAGCGTCCTGCAAACCAGTCACCACCTATTTTCCTTCATCAGCCAGTGAGCCACAGAGAATTTTGGACTGATCGCCGCAACGGCCCCATCTAATGTCTGATCGAACTCGGGAGCAACAGGCATCGGCGGCGGCGGAAAGTACCTGAAGCGGGCGCAGCAATGCTACCATTATCCCCCCAAAGTTCCCCCCCAAACTTCTCTGGACCCGCAAAGTACAGCCCCGCTCGACTACACTCAAAAAGGCCTCATGATCATGAGGCCTTAACACAACCGGCGCCGATCGCCGTCAAGCTTCCGGTTCTTTGCGGTTTACCCGCGCTATCTAGCCTTTCCTCACTGCGATGAGTTCATCGCGAGGCTTTGGCACGACGCGCATCCTGCCGCGGTGCGGGGCTGCTTAACCAAGCGTCGCGATACAACATCGCTCTCCGCCTGTCCAGCAACGATTTTGCGTCCGTTAACGCGAGCGACCGGCATTTTGCTGCCAGTGCGTGAGCAGGCTGGATAGGGTTTCTTCCCAGGCGATCCGTGGCCGCCAGCCGAGAAGCACGGCTGCACGCTGCGGCGACCCCACGGCGCAGCGCATATCGGTCCGGCGAACCTCCGAGACCCGCTGCACCACCTGCGCCGAAACCCGGGCGACCGCCATCAGTTCGTCGAGGATATCGCCGACCCGCCGCGCAACGCCTGAACAGACATTGACATAAAACCCTTCTTCCGGGGCTTGCACGGCAGCGATATAGGCATCAACGACGTCGCGCACGTCGAGAAAATCCCGCCAGCGATCCAATGCGCCGGTGTGGATGACCGGCTCCTGCAGCCCCTCGGCAATGCGAGCCACCTGTGCCGCAAAACGGGGCAGGACGTACTGCTCGGTCTGGCCGGGACCGGTGTGATTGAACAGGCGCAGCCGGATGACGCGCAGGCCGCGCAGTGCCATCTCGCCCAACGCCAGATCGGCCGCCGCCTTGGTCGTGGCATACGGGTTGGCGGGCGTCAGGAGCGTCTGCTCGCTGGCCGGCTCGCCGTCCGCAAACGAGAGACCATAGACTTCGCCGGATGAAGCGAAGACCAGCCGGCACGCCGGAACGAGCTCAAGGATGGCCTCTGCCACGTTCAACGTGCCCTCGAGGTTCACATCCCAGACGGCGCGCGCCTGCTGAAACGACATGTCTACCGACGCCACCGCAGCAAGATGGATACAGATGTCGGGCCGGAGGCCCCCGATCAGCCGGCGGACGGCCGCAGCGTCGGTGACGTCGAGAGGGACGAGCGGGCCTCCTTCCGGAGCAAGACCGGTTCCGACGATCTTCCGGCCCGGGTAGTGCCTGTTCAACGCCTCCAGCAGGTATCTGCCGACGAATCCGCCGGCTCCCGTCACCAGGACCCTCTCCACAGGCAAGCCCTGGTTCATTTCAGCCGCGACCGGTGACGGGCCAGATCGGCTTCGACCATCTCGGCGATCATCTCCTCCAGGCTGATGGTCGGCTCCCATCCGAGCCGTTCTTTCGCCTTGGAGGCGTCTCCCAGCAGCACGTCCACCTCGGCCGGACGCAGCAGGGACTGGTCGATCGTGACGAAGTCGTTCATGTCGAGGCCGACGTGGGCAAAAGCGAGACGACACATGTCGTGGACCGATACCGTCCGCCCCGTGGCAACGACGTAGTCGCCCGGCTCGTCCTGCTGCAGCATCAGCCACATGGCCCGGACGTAATCGCGCGCGTGCCCCCAGTCCCGCTTGGCGTCAAGGTTACCGAGGCGAAGCCCCGTCGCCAACCCGAGCTTGATGCGGGCGACACCATCCGTCACCCGACGGGTGACGAATTCAATGCCGCGGAGCGGGCTTTCGTGATTGAACAAAATGCCGTTAGAGCAATGCATGCCGAAACTCTCACGATAGTTCACGGTCATCCAGTGTCCATACAACTTGGCAACAGCATAGGGACTACGAGGATAAAAAGGTGTCCGCTCGCTCTGCTTTGGCTCCTGGATCAACCCAAACATCTCCGACGAGCTTGCCTGGTAGAACCGCGCCTGAGGACAGCACATCCGGATCGCTTCGAGCAGATTTGTAACACCAAGACCGGTCACTTGGCCTGTTAGGAGTGGCTGGTTCCAGGATGATTTTACAAAGCTCTGGGCTCCCAGATTATAAATTTCGTCCGGTGCGATATCTCTTAGAATTCGAATTACGGAAGAAAGGTCTATCAAATCACCGTCAACCAGTGTTACCTGATCGAGTACGCCAATCCAACGGAGTCGTTCGCCAACAACGTCCGATGACGCCGAACGTCGAATCATACCAAAGACTTCGTAGTCATTTTTCAGTAATAATTCTGAGAGATAGGCGCCGTCCTGGCCCGTGATCCCGGTAATAAGAGCTCTTGCCATGGTGTTAACTCACATTTCTTGGTTGCTAGATTCCATCCAATTCGGCGTGGGAAGGGGGGTAGATCTGATCGGGACGGAAGGCGTTGAGTAACAGGCCGGAGGTGGAAAACAAAGAACAAAGACCTTCCTCCTCGGATTTCAGACGGTTGCAGGCGGGCGGCCGGGTCGGATCCGTCGGGCCGGATCATCGCCGGCCGCATCCGGCTCGGCTGGCCCGCCGGATTCGCCGCGAGCGCGCCCGGCCCGCACCGTGCTCGCCGCCCTAAGAGGGCCGGTGCCGGACGGGCCGCACCAAACCCGGAATTAGCGGCTCTTGGGAGAGTGTGATTGACCTCGTCGCCTGATCCGCTACCTTCCCGGCGATCCTTTACCCAAACCGTGATCGTCGCGGGCTGCGTCGATCACGGAGGCACGAATGTCAATGTCGATGGATAGCGCGCATCTGATGAAACCGATCTTCGTGATCGGCGCGGAGAGAAGCGGCACGACAATGCTGGGCTCGATGGTCGGCGCCCATTCCGACGTTCTATGCCTGCCCGAGTCGAACTTTATTGCCGTCTACATGCCGACGTCCGACCCGCAGCAATCCGTCGACGCCGCCGCCGCTCTGCGGTTGTTTCGCTCCCATTACAAATTCAGGACCATGTGGCGAGACGTGCCGATCGACGAGAGATCACTCGGCGCCCAAGCCGGCGCCGTCACCTTCCCTCAGTTGGTGGACTGGCTGGTCCGGCAATATGGAGGCTCCGTGGGCAAGCAGTCGCCCACGAGTTGGGTCGACCACGCCCCCAACAACCTGCTGTATGTGCACCGGTTGAACCAGCATTTCCCGGAGTCCAAGTTTGTTCACATCGTGCGCGATGGGCGCGCCTTCGCCAACTCCATGATCGCCGCCGACTGGGGACCGAACGACGTCATCGAGGCGGCCGAGCGTTGGATTTATTTTGTCGGGCTCGGCATGATCGCCATGAACTACTTGGGCGAGCGCAGAATAATCACGGTCAAGTACGAAGACGTCGTCCTCGATACCCAGGAAAGCATGCGCCAGATCGCCAAATTCCTCGGCCTGGAGTTCCAACCGGCGATGTGCTCCCCCACCGGACTCAGCGTCCCCGGCTTTATCAAAAAAACGCACGCGCTGCTTGGTGCCGGGGTCGAGCCGAAGCGCCTCGATGCGTGGAAACGGAAACTGAAGCCGCGCGACATCGAAATTTTGGAGTCGAAGATCGGCGACCTGCTGCAAATTCTGGGCTATAAAAGATTGACAGAAATAAGTGTAAAACCGCCTTCCGACTCCGAGTATTATTTGCATAAGTCGATGAGCGTCGCCAAGTCCATCAAGAACAAGCTTGCCCACCTGAAGCGCTACTACGCCAGCTGAAAGGATTGTCGAGCCGCGTTTCGGAGAATGGCCGCTCAAAGCTGACGTCCACGACGGAACGCAGCCGTCGTTGCGGATGCAAGATGCGCGCGCGCCGCCTGATTCCTTGAATGCCGGCGCCTTCCTGCTTACGCTCACGACATCCTGGCGAACTCATGCGGATACGGACATGCGCCATCGCTTCGAAGGCACCGACACCTACGTCGCAACCGAGGACCTTAAGGTCGCCGTCAATGCCGCGATCGCGCTGGAACGGCCGTTGTTGATCAAGGGTGAGCCCGGCACCGGCAAGACGATCCTTGCGCAGGAAATCGCCCGCGCGATCGGCGTGCCGCTGATCCAATGGCACATCAAATCGACCACCAAGGCGCAGCAGGGACTGTATGAATACGATGCCGTGGCGCGTCTGCGCGACAGCCAGCTTGGCGACGCCCGGGTTCACGATATCGGTAACTACATCGTCCGCGGACGACTGTGGGAATCCTTCGTCTGCGACACGAGGCCGGTGCTCCTGATCGACGAGATCGACAAGGCGGATATCGAGTTCCCCAACGATCTGCTGCTGGAACTCGATCGCATGGAGTTCCACGTTTACGAGACGAGGCAGACGGTCGTCGCCAGCAACCGGCCGATCGTCTTGATCACGTCAAACAACGAAAAGGAACTTCCGGACGCTTTTCTGCGCCGCTGTTTCTTCCACTATATCCGCTTCCCCGATCGAGAGACGATGCTCCGCATCGTTGAGGTGCACTATCCGGGTGTCCAGAAGCGCCTGGTGCAGGAGGCCCTTTCCGTCTTTTTCGAGATTCGCGAAATTCCCGGATTGAAGAAAAAGCCGTCCACGTCGGAACTGCTCGACTGGATCAAGCTGCTGATGATCGAGGATCTGCCGCCCGAGGCCCTGCGCGCCACTGACGCGCGGACCCTGATCCCGCCCCTTCACGGAGCGCTCCTGAAGAATGAGCAGGATGTTCATCTTTTCGAGCGTCTTGCCTTCATCAATCGCCGTGAAGGCCGCTGAGCGTCAGCCCGACTCCCGCAGATGCCGCCGACACCGCCCGACCCCGACGCGGGCATCGGCTGGCTTTCTCCCGATTGGTTTCTGACGCTTTGGGGGAGCGCCACAAACTGGGTTCAGGCTCACTTCGTCCAATCGACGCCAAACCTGCTGTGGCAGTTGGGTGCGATCTGCGGCGCCCTGGTCGTCTCCCGGCTGCTCATCCGCTGGACCGCGCCGCGGACAGCGCAGTTCGTTGCTGCCCGGGGCAGTGACCGAAGAGCGCTGCTGACACGCCTGCGACCGGTTGCCTTTCCGCTGCTGTGGATCGGGCTGCTGTGGTTCGCCGTGGCCGCCTTACGAGAGGCAGAAGCGCCCGCCAAGCTGGTGGAAATTGCCCTGGCGCTGCTGATTGCGTGGGTCGGCGTTCGACTGGCCACATCCTTCGTCGTCTCGCCGTTCTGGTCGCGGCTGATCCCGCTTGCAATCGTTGTTGTCGTCGCGTTGAAGGCCTTCGATCTGTGGACGATCACCCTCACCATCCTCAGTCAGATGGTGCTGACGATCGGCAGCGTGCGCATTTCGGCGCTCGGCATCCTCGAGGCCTCGCTGATCCTGTTCGCCTTCTGGGCGGCCGCCGGCCTTTGTGCCCGGTGGCTCACCCGCTGGGCGGACCGCCTGCCCGGCCTCTCGCCGTCGGCGCGCGTCCTGCTAGGGAAGGTCGTGCGCGCCCTTGCCTGGGCGGTGGCGCTGCTGGTGGCGCTGCATGTGGTCGGCATTGATCTGACGACGCTCGCGGTGTTTTCCGGCGCGGTTGGCCTCGGCATCGGCTTCGGCCTGCAGACGGTGGTCGCGAACCTGTTCAGCGGCGTCATCCTGCTGCTCGATCGCTCGGTCAAGCCCGGCGATGTCATTGCCGTGGGCGACAGCTACGGCTGGATCAATGCGCTTGGCACCCGCTATGTCTCCGTCGTTACCCGCGATGGGATCGAACATCTGATCCCCAACGAAGACCTGATCAGCGAGCGGGTGGAAAACTGGTCGCACTCCAACAACCTGATCCGGCTGCACGCGCCGATCGGGGTGTCCTACGCCACCGACCTCGACAAGGCGATACAGCTGGCCGAGAGGTCGGCAAGAGAGGTTAGCCGGGTGTTGGCGGAGCCGCAGCCCCATTGCCTGATCCTGGGCTTTGGAGATAGCAGTGTCGATCTCGACGTGCGCTTCTGGATCAACGATCCGCGCTCCGGCGTTCACAACGTGCGCAGTGACGTGTTGAAGAGGATTTGGGATGCCTTCCACGCCAACGGAATTGAATTACCCTTCCCACAACGGGACCTGCACCTGAAGCCGGCCGGTGCAATACCCGTGAAGCTCGTCGACAAGTCGTAGCAGAGTCTTCCACCCATAGAGCAAATGCGCCGCCAGCCGGTGCCGGGGAGAGTGATCACGCATGGAAGAAGGGCTGATCCTCAAGATCACCGCCATCAGTGTGTTGGGCATGGTCGCGCAGTGGCTGGCCTGGCGGACGCAGCTTCCCGCCATCGTCCTGCTGTCCCT
>DAIQPV010000022.1:0-17830 GCA_036787145.1 Rhodospirillales bacterium | reverse complement strand
GGCGAGCCAGAGAAAGAACGCGAAGAGCAGGCCGAGATAGATCCACCGGCCCAGCGGCGAGCGCCGCTGCCGGAGGTCATTCGGCAGGCTGTCGGTCCGACGGGATCGGCGGAGCTGCCGGATCAATACCGGGGCGCCTCGTTCAGAACGCGCCGCGGCACAAAGTTGTCGCGATAGGAACTGCGGAAGACCCATTCCTGCACATAGGCGACGAGCCGGATGCAGCGAACCAGATAGGCCTGGAACGCTCCGAAGCAGACGACATAGGGCAGCAGCCGCGACGAGCCGGGCCGGCCGACGATCGCCAGCGCGCATAGCGCCGCGATGCCGTCGAGACCCAGATACATCATCGTCACCAGCGTCAGGACGGTCATGGCGACGGCTCCGAAGGAGGAGACCAGCCAGATGAGGTAGAGGGGAAAGGCAAGGGTCGGGATGATGTGCGTGGCTAGGTATTCCACGCGGTGGAACAGCTCACTCAGCGGGGTGCCGTAGTCGGTCGGGTCCAGCGCCTGGCCGTGCTTTCGAAACCGCAGGCGAAGGGAGTCGCGCTCCCAGCGCAGGCGCTGCCGCAAGAACCGGGGGAACGCCCGCGGCGCATCGGTCAGGCACCAGGCATCCGGGGCGAAGCGAACCTGCCAGCCGGCGCGGCGGATTCGCAACGTCACATCGAGGTCTTCGCCTGCTCCGGTATCCAGGCCGCCGACCTGCTGCAGCGTGGTCCGCCGGAACGCGCTGAACGCTCCGGAGGCGCACGTGATCTGTCCGAGCAAATCCAGCATGCGCCGGCCGAGACAGATTCCGACCAGATATTCGACCGCCTGAAGTCCCGTCAGCAGGTTGGCTTCGGCGTTGCGAACAGCGATGTTGCCGGTCGCGACGGCGACGGCGGGATCGGCCAGCGGCGCCAAAAGCCGGGCGACGGCATCCCGGTCAAAGGAACAATCGCAGTCGGTGATCAGGACCACGTCGCCCTTCGCCAATGACAGGCCAAGGTTGCCGGCGGCGGACTTGCCGCTGCGAATGCTGGTGGCTACCGCCGCGTCGATCAGCCGCTCGCCACGCAGTCGGGTCAGCTCCCGCATCATGCCGTCGGTCGACCCGTCGTCGACGCAGATGATCTCAATGCGCGGATAGCTCTGTTCGTGTAGCGAGCGGACACAGCGGGCGACGCCATGGCTCTCGTTGTGGCCGGCGAGAATGACCGACACCAGCGGGGCGAAGTCACCAGGCGCGTTGAGGCGTGCGGGCAGCAGCACCTCCCGGGCAAGGACCACCAGGAAGCCAATCGTGTACCGCGGAATATCCAGCAGCAGCACCGGCCAGAACATCGCGATGGTGGTGCGGCCGTCCAGTTGCAGAAGAAGTTGGGTGGGGTCGATATCGCTCATTGCGCCGCCGCCATCGACATCTGTCGAGGCTCGATCTGCCGGATATCGAGACCGAGATCGATCGCCAGCAGCGATGACAGACGCTCGTGCAGACGGCGGCATGGAGCATCGGCGGCACGCGGCTCCGTTTCCGGCAGGACGACGAGAAGACTTTCTGGCGCCTCGATCATCAGATCGGTGTCCCGCAGTTCGCCGCGGACGATCTCGATGGCTTGCCGACGCGCAGCCGCGAGATAACGATCGCCATGCTCCTCCCGTACTGCCGCCGCGCGCAAAAAGTCGATCCGGAGGACCACGGAGGGACGCCCGTACCGGGACTGGATGCGCATCCAGTGCTCGGCAAGCGATTGGGCGCGCGAGGCGTGGGCGGCTGCATCGGTCCTCAGCGACCGCAGGTCCCCACTGCGCAAGCGCTGCTCCCCCGCGGCCGTCAGGGTGTAGGAGTGCCAATCGCGGATGCCGACTTTGGCGCCGTCACTATGGGTGCCGCAGTCAACGCAGACGAAGCCAATGCCGGTGTGCGCGTCCACATGATCGCAGGCGAGGCAAATGTGCGCCGAGCCGGGGCGGTCATAGTCTACGCCGAAGTGTCGCAGCCGACGCCGGCACTTGGGGCAAATGAGAGCGTCGCCCTGAACGTTGCCCTGGACGTTGCCCTGAACCTCGCCTTGACCGACGGCCCGAACGAAGTGTCGCTCGGTGGCCTGGAAGCCGCAGCGGAAGTGATGAATGAAATCTGCCTCGGCAAGCTGCGGCGAACCGCACGCGCTGCATTCCTCGCGGACGTTCAGTCGGGACGACGCGCAGCGCGGACAGACGTGCAGGCGGTCAAAGAATGTTCTCTCGAACCAGCCGGATGAGCACAGCCGATCGGCGATCGTCCAAGGCGTTTCCAGCAGACCGGCAGCGCGATAAAGGAGCAGCGACGGTCTCGCGCCATCGTACACCGGCCGGAGAGTTCCACCGCGACTGTAGACGCGCGCCAGCAGCAACGTTGCGTCGTCATCGGCATCGGTGACGCCGGAAGGCAGGCCGCGAAGGGTCTCGATCACGCGAAGAAGTTCGTCAATGGCATGGCGAAGCGAGGCAGGCGAGGCATCGGCGCAGCAAACATCGGCAAAATCGAGATTGCTGCCGGACAGATCGGCGACCGGAACCAGCCAGGCCCGACGGCTTCGCAAGAGTGCCGTCAGGTCATCGGCCGCCAGACGGTCGATGACGACGATCCCGTCGAACGGCGCTTGCGGGTCCGAGGAGAACTGGCAGGCGAACTCGCCCGCGACCGACAGACGGCGGGCGCCGCCCCACACCAGCAGCTGCGGCGATGGGAACTGTGGCGCCACTGCGACTAAGGAACCCGTCCGGGGGGATAATGTCATTTGGGACCGCTTAAACCCGGCGAAGGGCGTGGTATTCTTTGCGGAGACTTCGGGCCGAAACTTTCGGCATCTTTCGTAGGTTGCCGGCTTGCCCGTTCTTGAACCAACAGACCTATACCCTCATTTGGGTACTATGTCAAATCACGCGTTGTGCGTTGGGGGAAACGGCACCCTTGGCAACCGCCGGCGACGCGAAGTCGGCAGGAGGAGGCGCCTCAGGTTCGCCAGAACGTGCGCGTCAGCGGGATGACCAGGATCAGGATCTCGAGCCGGCCGGCCAGCATCTCGATCGTCAGCAGCCATTTTGCCGGGTCGGGAAGCGGCGCGAACGTGCAGCAGGGGCCGATCAGCGGCCCAAGGCCGGGGCCGACGCCGCCCAGCGCCGTGGCCGAGCCGCCCAGGCTGGCCTCGAACGACATACCTGTAAAACCGAGCAAAAGCGCGAAAATAAAAAACGTCGTAACATAGACGAAAAAGTACAGGGTGACGCCAGCCCTTACCGCGTCTCCGACCGGCTGGTCATTATAGCTCACAACAAACGTTCCGTGCGGATAGATCTGGCGGTGAGCCTGCGCCCGCAGCGTCTCGATCAGCACGCAAAGCCGGAACATCTTGATGCCGCCGGCGGTCGAGCCCGTGCAGCCGCCGACCAGCATCATCAAAAGCAGCAATAAGGAAGGGAAGCCGCCCCACTGGCTGAAATCCTGGGAGGTGAATCCGGTTGTCGAGATGATCGACGTCACGTTGAAGGTCGCCTCGCGGAGAGCATCGAGCAGCGGCGCGTCGTTCCAGGCGATACGCCAAAGGGCCAGGCTGGCTACGCCCGTACCAACGATCCACAGGAAGAACCGCACCTGAGCGTCGCCGAACAACGCGCCTGGACCACGCCGCAGCACCTCCAGGTGGAGAACGAAGGGCATCGCGCTGACCAGCATGATCACCGATGACGTCCATTCGATCGCAGGGCTCTTGAACCAGCCAATTCCCGCATCGTGGGATGAAAATCCGCCGGTGGCGACGGCAGCCATCGAATGGCCGATCGCGTCGAAGCTGGTCATCCCCTCCAGCCGGTACAATATTGCCCCGACAGCAGTAATGCCGAGATAGATCAGCCCGATCTTGCCGACCAGGTCGATCATCCGCGGCACGAACTTGGCGCTTTGCGCCGAGAGGTCGAGAACGAACAGCTGCAATCCACCGATCCGCAGGAAGGGCAGCACGAAAACCGCCAGGGTGATGAAACCGAAGCCGCCAAACCAGATCAGCAGCCACCGCCAAAGCAGCAGGCCGGCGGGCGCATCATCTAGACCGGTCATCACGGTAGAGCCGGTGGCGCTGACACCCGACATCGTTTCGAAAACCGCGTCGGTGTAGGATAACTGAAAGCTGGAAAAGACGAATGGCAGGGCAGAGAAGGCAACAACAATCAGCCAGCTTGCCGGAGCGGTCAGCATCACCTCACGAATGCCTAAGGAATGGCGATGACCTCGGAAGGCCAGAGCCATGCTCAGGCCAACGAACATCGAGATCGCGGCACAGGTCAGGAACACGCGGTAGTCGTTGTTCCCATCGGCGACATCGATTGCCGCCGGAACGAGCATGGCGGCGGCAAAACCGCAAAGGATGACCCCGACAAAGAAGAGCACGGCCGGCAGGTTGATTGCCTGCTCCCGGCCGATAATGCCTTCCTTTGCGATCACCTTCATCGCGTCGTCATTGCCCCAAGCGCGTCACGTGCGGGCCTGTGTCCCCCTCGAAGAGGACGCGGAACAGCCCTTCCTCACAGCGGATGATCCACACCGTCCGGTCGGGCTGGCTCGCCGCTGCATCGTACTGGAGCGCGCGCGGGTGGTCGCACTGAGAGCCGGTGATCCTCACCGCGGCCGCAACGGACGCGATCCCATCCTGGCCGGTGACGACCGCATCGGAGGGCTCGCCGCACGCTGCGCTCACCGGAACGAGCCAGCCAGCCAGGGCGACCGCGCTGAGGGCATGTCTTCGAAGGGACGGCGAGGGACTTGGCGGCGCGGACAACAAGCGCACGGCTCCACTATTCGTGCGCACATTGCCGCCAACTTCCGGTCCGTGCAAGACGCTCGCAACCTCCTGCCGCTGCGGCGGTCGAGCGAGCCGCCAGGGCGGGCCGGGGTGGGCCGCCGGCATGGGCTCTCGACGACCCCATGCCGGCGATTTCCGAGCGTCGTCGGGCCTCAGGACGGCGCGGAGAACGGCCCTATTCGGCCGCCACTTTCGCCGCGGCGTCCAGTTCCCGGTAATAGCTTTGAACCCGGTTTACCTCACTGGCGGAGCCCAGAATGACGCTGCAGCGCTGGTGAAGTGCCGTCGGCGGGACTTCGAGAATTCTGCCGCGACCC
Source organism: Rhodospirillales bacterium (assembly GCA_036787145.1). Taxonomy (GTDB): domain Bacteria; phylum Pseudomonadota; class Alphaproteobacteria; order Rhodospirillales; family Defluviicoccaceae; genus Defluviicoccus. The sequence continues at coordinate 12,685 of DAIQPV010000022.1, read as the reverse complement.
GTGCTGGCTGCGCCGCCCGCCTGCTCCACGATGAAGCCCATCGGATTGGCCTCGTACATCAGCCGCAGCTTGCCGCCCTTGGCGGCGTTATCGGCGTCCGCCGGGTAGAGGAAAGCGCCGCCCCGACAGAGAATGCGATGCACGTCCGCCACCATGGAGCCAACCCAGCGCATGTTGAAGCTCTTGCCGCGGGGCCCGTTCCTGCCTGCGAGGCATTCGTCCACATAGCGGCAGACCGCGCCGTCCCAGTGCTTGGAACGGGCCGCATTGATCGCGAATTCGTTTGTTTCCGCGGGAACCCGCATGTTCGGATGGGTCAGCACGAATTCCCCGACGTTTTGATCCAGGGTAAAGCCGTTGACGCCGCGGCCCGTCGTCATCACGAGCATGGTCGAAGCGCCATAGATTGCGTACCCGGCAGCAACCTGGCGGATACCCGGCTGCAGGAAGTCGGCGGTGGTCGGCTCCTCGACGCCGCCAGGGCAGCGCAGAATCGAAAAGATCGTCCCTACGGCGATGTTGACATCAATGTTCGAGGACCCGTCGAGCGGGTCGAACAACAGCAGATAGTCGTTGCTGACACCCTCGGAAATCACGTGAACGTCGTCGATTTCCTCCGAGGCCATGCCGATGTAGTTGCCGCCGAACGTGTTCATGTGCATGAACAGGTCGTTGGCAAGAACATCGAGTTTCTTCTGCTCCTCCCCCTGAACATTCTCACTGCCGGCAAAGCCGTGATTGCCGGCAAGGGCGCCGCGGTTGACCTCGCTCGAGATCATCTTGCAGGCGGTGACAATGTCGCTGATCAGAGCCGTAAAATGCCCGGTCTTGCCGAGGCGGCGTTGCTCTGAGACGAGAAATCGCGTGATCGTAATTCGTTCCGGCATTGGGTTCCTCTTGGCGTTGGGCAAACGGCCGAGCATCGACCCGGCACGCTGGGACCGGTTCCGTGCCGGAGAACCCGGCGCATCGTTATAAGGCAGGAGCGGGTCACTCACCCCCTGCTGTGTGTGCATGTGCAGCATGCGGAATTGACGTTAGCGGCGGCAGCCCGGTCATTGACAAGCGGCCGGCTTGAATGGGCGCGTCCGGGCGGCTACGTTCGCCCTGCCGATCGCCCTTCCCCCCGCGAAAGGTTGGTGCCGCCGAAATGGACGTCCGCGCAGGTTTCCTCGATGCCATCGGCAATACGCCGCTTATCCGGCTCAGGCGCGCTTCCGAGGAGACCGGGTGCGAGATTCTGGGCAAGGCGGAGTTCCTCAACCCAGGCAGCTCGGTGAAGGACCGGGCCGCCCTGGCTATCGTCCGTGACGCCGAAGCCAAGGGCCTGCTTCGGCCGGGCGGCGTGATCGTCGAGGGAACAGCCGGCAATACCGGCATCGGCCTCGCCCTCGTGGGGAACGCGCGGGGCTACCGCACGGTGATCGTCATCCCGGAAACCCAGAGCCGGGAGAAAATCGACATGCTGCGGCTGTGCGGCGCGGAAGTGCGGACCGTCCCCGCCGTGCCCTATCGTGATCCGAACAACTACGTGAAACTGTCCGGCCGGCTCGCCGACGAACTGGCGGCAAGCGAGCCGAACGGCGCGATCTGGGCCAACCAGTTTGACAACGTCGCCAACCGCCAGGGTCATTATGAGACCACCGGCCCCGAGATCTGGCGGCAGACGGAAGGCCGCGTCGATGGCTTCGTCTGCGCCGTCGGCACCGGCGGCACCCTGGCGGGCGTCGGGTTATATCTCAAGGAGCACAAGCCCGATGTCGTCATCGGTCTCGCCGATCCCAAGGGCGCCGCGCTCTTCAGCTGGTACACGTCGGGCGAGCTGAAGATGGAGGGAGAATCGATCAGCGAAGGGATCGGCCAGAGCCGCATCACCCGCAACCTGGAGGGTGCCCCGATCGATCGCGCCTGGCAAATCCCGGACGATGAGGCCCTGCCCATTGTCTTCGACCTTCTCAAAGAAGAGGGGCTGTGTGTCGGCAGCTCGTCTGGCATCAACGTGGCGGGCGCAGTGCGGCTGGCCCGTGAACTCGGGCCGGGACACGTGATCGTCACCATCCTTTGCGACTCTGGGACGCGCTACCAAAGCAAGTTGTGGAACCCGCCATTCCTGCGATCGAAGGGTCTGCCGGTTCCCGAATGGCTGGAACAGCCGGCGTGAGCGGGCAGGGTGGTTTTCCCGGCTCCCTCGTCACCGTCGAGTGGCTGGCCGGGCATCTTCATGACCCGCATGTCTGCGTCCTCGACGGCAGTTTCCATCTCCCCGGCAGTGGGCGCGACCCCCTTGCGGAGTACAAGCAGGCCCACATCCCAGGGGCGCGATTTTTCGATGTGGACGGAATCAAGGACGCCTCCTCGCCGCTGCCGCACATGTTGCCCGATGCGGACGTCTTCGGCGCCGTGGTGGGTGCGCTCGGGATCGGCGACGGCGATCTGGTCGTCGCCTACGATCAGCCGGGATCCTTCGCGGCGCCGCGGGTCTGGTGGTCCTTTCGAACGTTTGGCCACGACCATGTGGCCGTTCTCGACGGCGGCCTGGCGGAGTGGCTCGGTGCCGGGCTGCCGGTATCGGACACCCCGCCGCTAATCCGGCCTTCGACATTTTCCGCCCGGCTGCGACCAGAGCAGGTGCGTAGCGCCGCGGAAGTCCGGGAGATGCTTGGCGCGTCGCAGAGCCAGATCGTGGATGCGCGGCCGCCTCGGCGTTACGCCGGTCTTGATCCGGAGCCGCGGCCGGTCGCCCGCCGCGGGCATATCCCCGGCGCTGTGAACCTGCCGTTCGTCACGCTGACCGACCCGGAACGGCCGGGCATGTGGCTGCAACCGTCCCCGCTCGGGGCGGTCTTCACCGCCGCAGGTGTCGATCCCGCCCTTCCGCTCACCGCCTACTGCGGCTCGGGCGTCACCGCCTGCGCGATCGCCTTTGCCGCGCATCTGCTGGGGAGCGACGCCGTCGCCGTCTACGACGGGTCCTGGGCGGAATGGGGCAATCGCGACGACCTGCCCGTCGCCGCGGGTGAAGGGCGCGATGGATGAGCCGCGATCCATGAGCCGCGATCCGGGCACGCTGCTGGCGCACGTCGGACGGGACCCGTTCGCCAACCACGGCATCGTCAATCCGCCGGTCTACCACGCGTCAACGATCCTTTACCCGACGCTGGCCGCATTGGAAGAAGCCGAGCGCACCCCTTACGAGGGCACGCGCTATGGTCGTCGGGGGACGCCGACGACCTTCGCCCTCCAGGACGCGGTGGCGAAGCTGGAGGGCGGGTACCGTTGCGTGGCGCTCTCTTCCGGACTGGCCGCGATCACCACCGCGCTGCTGGCGTTCCTCGCCGCAGGCGATCATCTGCTGATGGTCGATACCACCTATGGCCCGGTGCGGCGATTTTGCGACACCCTGCTCAAGGGGCTGGGGATCGAGACGACGTACTACGACCCCCTGGCGGACCCGGCGTCCCTGCTTCGCCCAAACACGCGTGTCGTTTACCTGGAAAGCCCCGGCTCGCTGACCTTCGAGGTTCAGGATGTCGCCCGGGCCGCCGCCTCGGCACGCGCGGCGGGCGCCGTCAGCATTCTCGATAATACGTGGAGCGCCGGCCTCTATCTGCAGCCTTTCGAGCTGGGCGTAGACGTCTCGATCCAGGCCGCGACCAAATACATCGTCGGCCATTCGGACGTGATGCTGGGCACGATAACGGCGACGGAACCCCGCTGGCCTCGCCTCCGTCGGGCGTCGGCGCTGCTGGGAGCCGCGGCGGCGCCGGACGATTGCTATCTGGCGTTGCGCGGCTTGCGCACGCTTGCGACGCGACTTGACCGCCACCAGCGGACGGCCATCGAGATCGCGCAGTGGCTGGAGACGCGGCCAGAGGTGGTCCGCGTTCTGCATCCGGCTTTGCCTTCGTGCCCCGGCCATGAGATCTGGCGACGCGACTTTTCCGGCTCCAACGGTCTTCTGTCGGTGGTGCTGCAACCGACGCCGCGCGCGGGCCTGGCCGCCATGCTGGATGGCATGGGGCTCTTTCGCATGGGCTACAGCTGGGGCGGCTTCGAGAGCCTGATCGTCCCCTTCGATCCCGCCTCCGTCCGAACGGCCACCCGCTGGACCGACACCGGGCCGTGCCTCCGGCTCCATTGCGGCCTGGAAAACATAAAAGATCTGGTGGCAGACCTGGAGGCGGGCCTGGCGCGTCTCGGAGCCGCCAGCTGAGCGCCTCTTCCTTGGTGACTGCGATCACTGACACCCGGCGGACGGCACCTATACTGCACGGGTTCTGACAGATTCCGACACATCGTGTCCTCGGGGGAAGCATGACCAATGGTGCCGCCGCTCGGTCTACCCGCGAGCTTCCCGCGCCAATGGACGGTCCGACCGGCACGGCCCCTTTCGTCCGGTGCGACGACGCCGCCTGTAAGCTGTGGGCGGACGACCAGGTTCTGAGCGTCACCGGAACCGAATCCGTGTTGCACGGCGTCGAGGCGGCGGCGCGTGCAGGCGACGCGCCTCCCTGCGAAGTCGCTTCCCTGAGCGGCGGGCGACCTCTGGATTATGATGGGGACGGGAAAGCCTTCGGCATGATTGCCTCCGGCCTGATGCGTTCTTGCGACGTGTCGGCCACCGGATCGTGGCTTCACCAGAGCGAAGACCGGTTTCGGATTGCCTTCGAGACGTCCGAAGATGCGATCAGCATTTCGCGGATGCACGACGGGCTCTATGTGGACGTGAATGCTGCTTTCGCCCGCTTTTTCGGCTGTACCAAGCGGGAGGTGATCGGCAGGACGGCCCTGGACTTCGGAATCTGGCCGGACAAGGCGACGCGCGATCGCTTTTTGTCAGGTCTGATCGGCCAGCCGCGTCCGCGCGACAAAGTTCTGCAGCTTCGCCGGATGGACGGCAGCCAGCGCACGATGATGGTCTCGGCGACGCGCTGCGTGCTTGACGGCGAACCGCATCTCCTCGCGAGCCTCCGGGACGTGACGGAGATGCAGCGGGCCGAAATGGAGCTGCGCAAGCTCTGGCAAGCGGTCGAGCAGAGTTCCGTCGCCGTGCTGATCACCAACGCGGACGGGTGCATCGAGTACGTCAATCCGTGCTTTACGGCCATCACCGGTTACAGCCGCAGCGAGGCGGTGGGACGCGATCCGAGTATCCTCAAGTCCGGTCTCACCCCTCAGAGCGATTATCGCCGGTTATGGGAGACGATTGGCCGCGGCGATGCGTGGCAGGGCGAATTCTGCAACCGACGCAAGGACGGTTCCCTCTTCTGGGGGGTCGCTTCGGTATCTCCCTTGCTGGATGCGCAGAACCGGATCACGCACTACGTCGGCATTCAGGCCGATATTACTGAACGAAAGCGGGCCGAGCAGGAACTGCGCGCAAGTGAAGAGCGCTTTCGCTCCCTGGTTGACACCGCGTTGCTCGGCATCTGCATCGAGGCCGACGGCAAGCCGCAGTTCGTCAATCAGACGTTCGCCGAGATTTTCGGCTACCGAGACGCTGCTGATGTGCTGGCGCTGGGGTCCCTGCAAGCGCTTTTCGTTGCTGACGACAGCAGCCCAGCGACGGGCTGTCGTGTGACCGCGGCCGCCGACCGATCGGAGGTGCAGCACGAAATTCGAGGGCTGCGCATGGACGGATCGCTCGTCTGGCTCCAGGCGCAGAGCAGGGCCATCCCCTGGAATGGTGGCACCGCCATTCAGACCGCGGTGCTCGACATTACCTTACGGAAGCAATATGAGGAACGTCTGCAGCATCAGGCGAACTTCGACCCGGTCACCGGCCTGCCGAACCGCAACCTGGCGCTCGACCGGCTGGTCAGCGCGCTCGAATCGGCGCGCCGGCGGGCGACCCGGGTGTCGGTCCTTTTTATCGACGTGGACCGCTTCAAAAAGATCAATGACACGCTGGGGCACGCCGCGGGCGACCGGTTCCTGCGCCGGGTGGCGCAACGCCTGCAGGGATCCGTGCGGCAGATGGACACCGTCGCGCGCCTAGGTGGAGACGAATTTGTTGTTCTCCTCAGCGATGTCCGCTTGCGGAGTGACGCCGAAGCGGTCTCCGCCAAGATCGCCGAAGCGTGTGCCGAGCCATTCATGCTGGACGGACAGAAGACCCAGGTCACGCTGAGCATCGGCATTGCCAGTTTCCCCGAGGACGGCGACAACGCCGAAGAGTTGCTGCGTCATGCCGATGCGGCGATGTACGTGGCAAAGAGAAAGCGGTTGCTGCCGAGTGGGCCTGGGCAGGCCGGGGCCACTTCAGCGGCTCCCTAACCGCGTTCGCATCTTTTGGGCAGCTCAGTCGCCAACAGGTTTCGGATCATCCACCTCCTTGCCACGAATCTTCAACCTTCGGCCGGGTGCCGCATGACGATCGGTTTGATAATAACTTCGTGGCCGCGCTGCGGACAATTATCGGACGGCCGCCGCTGGCAACCGCTTGGGCGGCAGGATTCTTGCATGCAGTCGAAGGCGACGGCGGAAGGCCTTGAGACCGCCGAAAGCAGCGAGGGAATCGGCATTGGTTATCTCGCTCCCAACGCAGTTCGAACTCTCGCGGGAGTCCCTTGAGTTTGCGGATCGGTTCTGATAGTTTGCGACGCTGAAATGGGGATTTACTCCCGAAGACGGGATTCGTTGCCGTTGAAATGGGGTACTATTGCAGAAGTTTTGATAGTATTCTCCGCAACGGCCTTGACGCGACGCCATTTCGCCTTTCAACAGGAGAGGCATGCAGAGTGGGTTTACACTGTCGCTCCGAGTGCGTAGTCTGCTCCCGCGTCGCGGAACGCGAGCCTGGCGCTAAGAGTATCCGGGTTAAACAGGATCCGATCGGATGCGCGTAGCTATTGTCCATGACTGGTTCGTGGTTTACGCCGGGGCCGAGCGCGTTGTTGAGCAGCTCCTCGACATTTATCCGCAGGCAGATCTGTTCGGTCTGGTGGATTTCCTGCCCGATCACGACCGCGCCTTTATCGCCAACCGGCCGGTCAGAACCAGCTTCCTGCAGCGGATGCCCTTTGCCCGCCAGCGCTATCGGGACTATCTGCCGCTCTTTCCTTTGGCGGTCGAGCAGTTCGACATGCGCGGTTACGATCTGGTCATCTCCAGTTCGTACGCCGTGGCGAAGGGCGTCATCACCTCGCCGGATCAGCTGCATATCTGCTACTGCCATTCGCCCATGCGTTATGCGTGGGACCTCCGCGAGGAGTATCTTGAAGAGCGGGGTATCGCGAGAGGCTGGCGGTCCGCCCTCGTACGCCTCATCCTTCACCGGCTGCGCGTGTGGGATGCCGTAACTTCAGGCGGTCCTGACCATTATATCGCCAACTCGGAGTTCGTCCGGGCGCGAATTCAGAAATTCTACCGTCGGCCGGCGACTGTTATCCACCCTCCTGTGGACGTTCACCGGTTCCGCCCGATCGCCGACAAGGACGATTTCTATCTCACGGTTTCGCGCGCCGTTCCTTACAAGAAGGTGCCGTTGATTGTGAAGGCCTTTCGCGACATGCCCACCCGCCGCCTGGTGGTGATCGGCGATGGACCGGAAGTCGCGAAAGTCCGCGCAGCGGCAGAAGGAGCGCCGAACATCGAGGTGCTGGGCTTTCAGGCGAACGATGTGGTTGAAAGCCACATGCGGCGCGCACGCGCCTTCATCTTCGCCGCCATGGAGGATTTCGGCATCGTCCCGCTGGAAGCTCAGGCCTGCGGCACGCCCGTCATCGCCTACGGAGCCGGCGGCTCCCTCGAGACGGTCCGCGGGCTCGGCCACGCCAACCGGCCGACCGGTGTGTTTTTCGAGGAGCATACGCCGGAGGCGATCAAGGAAGCCGTCGAGCGCTTCGAAAAGAATTCCGATTTCTTCTCACCGGAGCAATGCCGGGAACACGCCCTGCGGTTTTCGCCCGACCGCTTTCGGCGAGAGTTCGCTGCGCACGCCAATGCCTGTTTCGGGCAGCACACCGACGAGCGCAAGGCCGGCCCCAGAAGCGAACAGCGCCTGATCACCGCCTGAGGGCGCGACGCTGTCCTTCTGAAGATTGCGCCACGACGATTGCGCGCGCCTGTATCCCCTCCTGGTGTCCGATCGCAGAAGCGCCGGTGGTCAGGACTCACCGCTGACGGTTTCGATCATGAGGACATCGAGCAGGAACGAACCGTCCTCCTCTATGGCGAAGTAGGCTTTCGTCTCGGCCGAGGCGGCCCGCTGCAGCGCTCGTATGGCCCGGACGTTCTCCTCGGGCGTCGTCATGCGCGCGATCCACACCGCAAAGTCCATGCGCAACCGCCACGTCCGGCATCCGGTCAGCGAGAAGCCGGAGCGAATCAGCGCAGCCAGCCATTCGTCCGCGCGGTAATTGCGGACATGCGATGTGTCCCGCAGCAACTCGACCGCCTGCAGGTGGGTATCGAACAGCGCCTTGCCCGGTGAACAGACATCGACGAAGACGGCGCGTGAGCCAGCCTTCAGGACGCGCCGCGCCTCACGGAGCCCACCGTCAAAATCGCGCCAATGATGTGCGGAAAAGCGGCAACCGACGAAATCGAAATGGCCGTCGTCGAAAGGCAGGCGCTCAGCGGGCGCCTGATCCGTCCGGATATTCGCCAGTCCTCTTTCGCGCGCGCTCGACGCGACCGCCGCCAACATCTCGGAGGAAAGGTCCGCTGCCGTCACCTCGGTCGCGTGGTGCGCCAGAATGTAGGATAGATGTCCTCCGCCTGTCCCGAGATCGAGCGCCCGCGGCGGACGGAGTGCGCCGGCGATCTGCGCCACGGCATCAAGGTCTGCCCCTTTAGCGTGCACTGCACTGTCGACATAAGCCTTGGCGCGAGCCCCGAACTGGGTCTGGACAATCCGGTGATGGGTATCCTGCATTCTCAGCTCCTGATCTGCAGGACACAGTGGGGAGCTGCTGAAACCGTTGCAATGCAGAACGTTATCCTATCGTGGAGGGGGGGGGAGCGGCTTCTTCAGGGCTCGTCATCCTCGTCAAATCGCACAAGCAGCGGTGCTGCGACGAAAGTCGGTGGACCAAAGTAGAGGCGATCCCGAACTGCACTCGTGGCATCCTCCCTTCTGTCCGAATAACCGGAAAACGGCCGCAAGACGCCTTCGGACCCAAGTTCTCGACCCAATCAATGCGAGAACAGAGCAAGAAATAGAGGAGGAGGACGTCATGCAAGTCGAAAGGCTTTGGCAATTTCCGATCAAGGAATTTCATCGCATCCCACGTGGGTTGCTTGGACCGGGATCATACGAGCTCGTGGGTGTCGAGGCGAAGAAGCTGGGGTTCAAGCGCGCTCTTCTGACCAGCAGCGGTCTCCGCGGCACCGGTGTCATCGACGATATTGTTGGAAAAGTGCGCTATCAAGGTGTCGATGTCATTGTCTACGACAAGATCGAGTCCAATCCAAAGGACTACAACTGCATGGAGATCGCCGATCTCTACATGAAGGAGAAGTGCGACAGCTTTATTTCGGTCGGCGGCGGCAGCACGACTGACGCGACCAAGGGCGCGCGCCTGGTGATCGCGCATGACGGCCGGAACGTCAATGAATTTGATGGCTTCAACAAGTCGGAGAACCCGAACAATCCCCCCCACATCGCAGTTAACACCACGGCGGGAACCGGCTCAGAGACCAGCTGGGCGTTCGTCATCACCGATACCACGTCCGAGAAGGCGCCATACAAGTGGCTGGGCTTCGACGACAACTGCCCGGCGACGCTGAGCATCAATGATCCGGTGCTGCACTTCTCCCTGCCGCAGGACCTGACCGCCTATTGCGGCTTCGACGTTCTCGCCCATGCCTCCGAGCCCTACGTCTCGCGCCTCGACTTCATGCCGAGCCTCGGCAGCGCGCTGAAGGCAATCGAGGTAGTGGCGCAGAACCTGCGCCGTGCGGTGTTCGAGCCGAGCAACTACGAGGCCCGGTACAACATGATGTTCGCCTCTTATATCTCGGCGCAGGCCTTTAACAGCGGCGGCCTTGGCATCATTCACTCGATCTCGCACGCGGTCAGCGCCTTCTACGATAGCCACCATGGGCTGAACAACGCCATCGGCCTGCCGCGCGTGTGGGAATTCAACATGCCCACCTGCTACAAGCGGTTCCGCGATATCGCCCGCGCCATGGGCGAGAACGTCGATGGCCTCAGCGATGTTGCCGCCGCCGACCGGGCGCTGGAGGCGGCAGTCAAACTCAGCAAGGACGTCGGTATTCCGTCTAACTTCGCCAGCATCGGCAACTACACCAAGTCGCAGATGGGCAAGGGCAAGTACGCCCAGTGGCAGAACGGCGGCATCAACGGCGACGACCACAACGTCGATCGCATCACCAAGCACGTGCAGGGAGACGGGTCTACACCGGGGAACGCCCGCGAAGTGACCTACGATGCCGTGGCACCCATCGTCCGTCATTCGCTTGTCGGGTCTTATTACTAGCCCGTTCGCGACCTTCGCCTCTACGAAATCCGGATTTGCTCGAAACAGGGGCAAATCCGGGGACGGGATGCGGCATGTTCGATACCATCGGTCAAACCATCGAGCAGTTGGCAGAGCAGCACTACATCTGCGACCGCAAGCTCGCCACTGTCGTGTTCCTCGCCTGGAAGATGGGGAAACCTATCCTCATCGAAGGCCCGGCGGGTGTCGGCAAGACGGAGCTGGCAAAGGTGGTTGCCCAGGCACTGCGTCGCGGTTTGATCCGCTTGCAGTGCTATGGCGGCCTCGACGAGGCGCACGCCCTGTATGAGTGGGAATACGGCAAGCAACTCCTCTACACGCAGATCCTTCGCGAAAAAATCGGCACTTTCTTTGCCGGTGTCGAGGACCTCCGGCAGGCAGTGGAGCGCCTGCGGCAGCACGAGGACGTGTTCTTCTCCGAGCATTTCATCGTCCGGCGCCCAATCCTGCAAGCGACCTGCGCCGACGAGCCGGTCGTCCTGCTGATCGATGAGATCGACCGGGCCGAGGAGCAGTTCGAGGCGTTCCTCCTGGAATTCCTCAGCGATTTCCAGGTCACGGTGCCGGAGATCGGAACCGTGAAAGCGAAGACTCCCCCTTATGTCATCATTACCAGTAACAACACGCGCGACCTCAGCGATGCCTTGAAACGTCGTTGCCTGCACTTGTTCATCGGGTATCCGGACGAGCAGCGGGAGTTGGAGATTATCCGGCTGAAGGTGCCGGGCATCGGGGCGACCCTGGCGGCACAGGCGGTGGAGGTCGTCCGACGCATGCGCAGCCTCGACCTGCGCAAGGCGCCCAGCATCAGCGAGGCGCTGGATTGGGCGCAGGCGCTGGTGCTGCTCAACGTCGAGACGCTCGACCGGCGGCTGCTGGAAGAAACACTGCAGCTTCTGGTCAAGTACGAGCGCGACGCCCGCCAGGTCAGTGAACGGCTGACGTGGCTGCTGGAAGACCCTCTGGACCAGAAGCCGGACGCAGGGTCGGATGCGGAGCGGGATGAGCGCGGCCGCATCCGCCCTGCCGTCGGCCTTCGACCGCCGCAACTGCAGGCCGACCCCGACATCCACGACATGGAAAAGCGGCGGCGGGAGCATGCGGCACGCTATTTCGGCCGCGACCGCCTGCGCTCGGACACCGGGGAAGACGGCTGATGGACGCGGCCGTCAACCGCTTTATCTGCCTGCTGAAGCGTTCTGGCATCGGCATTTCTCCGGCGGAGGCAATGGATGCGGTGCAGGCGCTGCGGTGGGCCGAGTTGATTGATCGCGAAACGGTGAGAACGGTCCTGCGCTGCACCCTGATCAAGAATCCGAAGGACATCCCGCTCTTCAACGAGCAGTTTGATTGGTTCTTCGGTCCACCACGGGCAGCCGTAGAGGCTGCCGCCGTGCCGGATCCGCCACTTCAGACGCGGCCTCTCGATGCGAAGACAATCATTCTGGACACCGAGGACGAGGATGTTCCCATTGATGGCGAGGCCCGCTCCCCGAGTGACCGTATCAAGATCCAGCCGGGCGACCTGGCCGAATTTGGCCGGAACCTAATTCTCAAGCGCGCCGAGACTTTGCTCGATCCGGTGCTGCAGCGAGCGACTCACCAGATCAACGCCCGGCACGCCCGTGCCTCTCGCCCGGGCCAACTGAACTTCGCCGACATCCTCCAGACATTGGAAGCCGATCTGGTGGCCGGCGCGATCGATCGGTTGTTGGACGATCTCCGCGATTTGGGCGTAGACGAGGCGCTGATTGACGAGCTGACGCAACAGGCCCCGACGATCGCCCACACGCTGCCGGAGACGCTGAAAAGGTTCCTTGAAACCGAGTTGGCGCGGCAAGCCGGCCGTGACGCCGAGGCTACGCCACCCCGGCCGGCTGCGGGGATGAGCAGCTTCACCGAGAGTGAGCGCCGCGATATGGCGGAAATCGTCCGCCGCCTGGGCAGGCGGATGCGGGGCGCCCGCTCATATCGCCGAGTGGTGTCGCGGAGGGGCCGGATTCATGTCGCGCGCACGCTGCGGGCCAGCATGGCCTATGACGGCATCCCATTCCACCCGATCATGACCAGCTTGCGCCGTGAGAAGCCGCGCATCGTCGTGATCTGCGACGTCAGCCTGTCGGTGCGCAATACTGCACGGTTCATGCTGCATCTCGTCCACAGCCTGCAGTCGCTGTTCGAGCAGGTCCGCAGCTACGTCTTCGTCAGCGACCTCGTCG
>DAIQPV010000021.1:2559-17952 GCA_036787145.1 Rhodospirillales bacterium | reverse complement strand
CCGTCGCGCTCACGTCGTAGTTCAGGAGTGTCCCATCGCCGTCTGGCTGCAACCGGATGACGGCGCTGCCGGAGGCAAAACCGGCCGCGGCCCCCTGTCCCTCGCCGGTGAGACGGCAGCCATTTGGGGGATCGCGCTCGCTGAGCTTCAATTGACCCTTGAAGACCGTGTCGATCGGCCCGATCCGGGTCCGAACCTGGGCGCGGATGGTGTCGTCGTCGAGCCACTCCAGCGCATTGCAGCCGGGTATGCTGCGCTTCATCACCGCGATGTCGTTCAGACCGGCCCATACCCTTTCGGGCGGGGCCTCGATCCGTCGTTCCGCCGACATCCGCATGACCGAGCCCCATCTTCCCCGGATCGCCGGGCACCATTGCCTGGGTGATATGACTGCCTCGGAGATATTAGGCGTCCGGGCGGGACAGCGACAAGTCAGCCTGACCGACCGATTGCAGGTCAGGGGCGGAAACTAGAAAGCCGGATCTCGCGCTGCTGACCCGTAAAGATCGATTTTATCGATCTATTAATACATAATTTCTCGCGTGCATCGATCGATCAAATCTCCTACATCTCGGTTGCCGCGGATTCGTCCGCCCAAGAAAATGGAGATTGAGAAATGCTGACCATCGGCGACCCGTTCCCAGCCTTCGACTTGAAGGCTGTTGTTTCCATCGAGCCGAAGACGGCGTTCACGCAGATCAACGAGACGACCGATTCAGGAAAGTGGAAAGTCGTATTTTTCTGGCCGAAGGACTTCACCTTCGTCTGCCCGACGGAAATCGCTGCCTTCGGTAAAATGAACGAGGACTTCAACGACCGGGATACAGTGGTTTATGGAGTTTCGACCGACAGCGAGTTCGTTCACCTGGCGTGGCGCCAGAATCACGATGACCTGCGCGCGCTGCCGTTCCCGATGCTGGCCGATATCAAGCGCGAGCTGAGCTCGGCGCTGGGTATTCTCGACAAGCAGGAAGGCGTGTGCCTGCGGGCGACCTTCATCGTCGATCCGGACGGTGTCATCCGCTTCGTGTCCGTCAACGACCTCAGCGTCGGCCGCAACCCGCAGGAGGTTCTGCGTGTTCTCGACGCCCTGCAGACCGACGAACTGTGCCCCTGCAACTGGCAGAAGGGCGAGGACGTCCTCAAGGCCGCGTAAGCTGCCGCTGATCCGGACGCCGGTGCGTGCACCGGCGTCCGTCCCAAACAGTGCTTTACGGAGAAAGATTAAAACTTATGTCGATTGAAACTTTGAAAACGGCGCTGCCCGAGTACGCCAAGGATCTCAAGCTCAATTTGTCGAGCCTCGCTGCCGAGCCGTCTCTTACCGAGCAGCAGCGGGCGGGAACATTTGTAGCTTCGGCGCTGGCCTCGCGCAGTGGTACGGTGATCGAAGCGATCACCGAAGAGTTCGGACCCAAGCTTTCAGGCGTCGCTCTTAACGCGGCGAAGGCTGCGGCCTCGATCATGGCGATGAACAACATATATTACAGGTTCGTACACTTGGTGTCGGCAGCCGATTACAAAACCCTGCCGGCAAAGCTGCGGATGAACGTGATCGGCAAGCCGGGCGTCGACAAGGTAGACTTCGAGCTGTGGTCGTTGGCGGTTTCGGCCATCAACGGCTGCGGAATGTGTGTCGATGCACACGAACGTGAACTCCGCAAAGCGGGGATGGGAGTAGAGGCGGTTCAGGCGGCGGTCCGCATCGCGGCCGTGGTGCATGCCGTGGCTGCCACCCTCGATGGTGAGGCTGCGTTGTCGAGGGCGGTACCCGCCGCAGCCTGACAGGTTGTTGCCGCCCGATCGCGGGCCGTCGCACAAGGGAAGCGAGTAGGATGAAGCTGCAAGGCAATGCCATCGTCTGGATCCTGATCGGCATCGTGCTGATCGGCCTGTTCACTCAGGCCAGGCCGCAGTCCGATCGCACCCCCGACTCGCAGATGGCCTTTTCCGATTTCCTCGCCAGTGTGGACCAGGGACAGATCAAGTCCGTCAACATCCGCGGTCAGGAAGTGATTGGGACGACGCAGGACGGACGCTCCTTCCGCACCTACCTGCCGGACGGAGCCGACGTCGTGACGCCGCTGACGGCGAAGGGGGTTCGGGTGCAGGCATCGACGCCGCCGCAGCCGAGCTTTCTGATGTCGCTGTTGATTTCGTCATTCCCGGTGCTGCTGCTGATCGGCGTCTGGATTTACTTCATGCGCCGTATGCAGGGCGGCCCCGGCGGGGTCATGGGGTTCGGCAAGAGCCGCGCCCGGCTCATGCAGCAGGATCAGCGGCGCGTCACCTTCGCCGATGTCGCAGGCATCGACGAGGCGAAGCAGGAGCTTGAGGAGATCGTCGATTTCCTCAAGGATCCGCAGAAGTTCCAGCGGCTGGGCGGCAAGATCCCCAAGGGCTGCCTGCTTGTCGGCCCGCCGGGGACGGGCAAGACGCTGCTGGCCCGCGCCATCGCCGGCGAAGCCAACGTCCCCTTCTTCACCATTTCCGGCTCGGACTTCGTGGAAATGTTCGTCGGCGTCGGCGCGTCGCGGGTTCGCGATATGTTCGAACAGGCGAAGCGAAACGCGCCTTGCATCGTCTTCATCGACGAGATCGACGCGGTTGGCCGGCACCGCGGCACCGGACTTGGCGGCGGCCACGACGAGCGGGAGCAGACGCTCAACCAGCTCCTGGTGGAGATGGATGGCTTCGAGGCGAACGAGGGCGTCATCCTGATCGCCGCCACCAACCGCCCCGACGTGCTCGACCCGGCGCTGCTACGCCCCGGCCGCTTCGACCGGCAGGTGGTGGTGCCGAATCCCGACATTCTCGGCCGCGAGCAGATCCTGAAGGTGCACATGCGCAAGGTGCCGGCGGCGCCGAATGCCGATGCCCGGGTGATCGCGCGGGGCACGCCCGGCTTTTCCGGTGCCGACCTCGCCAATCTGGTGAACGAGGCGGCGCTGCTGGCGGCGCGCGCCAACCGCAAGCTCGTCACCATGGCCGACTTCGAGGCGGCGAAGGACAAGGTGCTGATGGGAGCCGAGCGCCGCTCGATGGTGATGACCGAACACGAGAAGGAACTCACCGCCTATCACGAGGCCGGGCACGCGCTGGTAGGACTTGCGGTAAAGGGCAACGACCCCCTGCACAAGGTGACCATTATTCCCCGCGGCCGTGCCCTCGGCGTGACGATGAATCTGCCCGAACGCGACCGCTATGCCTTCCGCAAGAACGAGATCGAAGCGCGGCTTGCGATGATGTTCGGCGGACGGGTCGCCGAACAGCTCGTATTCGGCCTGGCCAACGTTACCACCGGTGCGGCCAATGACATCCAGCAGGCGACCGACATGGCCCGCCGCATGGTCACCGAGTGGGGGATGAGCGACGCGCTCGGCCGCCTGCGCTACAGCGACAACGAGGAGGAGATCTTCCTCGGCCGCTCGATCACCCGTACCCGCAATGTCTCCGAGGACACCTCGCGGCTGATCGACGGCGAGGTGCGCCGGATCATCGAGACGGCGGAGGCGACGGCGCGTTCGGTGCTGTCCGAGCGCCTCGACGACCTGCGGGCACTTGCCCGGGCGCTGCTGGAATACGAGACGCTGTCCGGGGAGGAGGCGACCCGCATCCTGCGCGGCGAGCCGCTGGACCGCAGCGACCCGCCTGCCGACCCCGAGGAACAATCGCAGGGCCGCCGGGGCTCGGTGCCGACCGGCGGCATCAAGCGGCCGGGGCCCAGCTCCTCGGGCAACATGCCCGGCCTGCAACCGCAAGGCTGAGGCGCGGGGACTGGCGCGCGGAGAGATTGCCCCGGTAGACTCGGTCCGCGACCTTGGTCCTGCCCTTGTGTGAAGAGTTCCGGCTTTGCTCGCCCATCGTGCCGCGTCAGGCCTTATCAGGCTAAGCGCTCGCGACGCAACGAGCAGCCGAGATCTTTCCCAGCAAGTTGGCCCGGCGCAAAAGGGTAAGGGCTTGTCGAGCGATCGGATGCTCGATCATGTCGCAATGCAGCCCAAGACTAAGGGTGTCCCGCAACAGGGCCAGATCGTTCGATACTTGCGCTCGTCTGAGCGCTATCGCAAATACGAACTCGGTCAGCAAGTCGCGATCACTGCAATCAAGACGCGAGAATACATCTCGCCATCTTGGCTCAGTGGTTTGATCCCTTAGCGAACCTAGGAGGGCGTCACCAGCGCCGCCTTTTTTGTTCGCCGGAGTTACCGCAAGCAGTTGGTTGGGACAGGCCCGCAGAGCCGCGGCACAAGCAAAGCCCATAACGAGAGTAGCGTGATAAGACGTACGAAGGACGTATTCGTCGCGCAAATCCTCGGGCATGCTATCGCGTTCTTCGTCGGAGTATTCCGGCCCGGGGAGAAATCCATGCGTATCCTGGACTGCTGAGAGAACCCTGAAGCTGAAGGACGCCGCGGGGCTCCAGGGCAGACGAAGCATTGGCCAGGTCCAGATCAACTCGGCAGCGACGTCGAAGTTCTCAGCATCGATTGCGATCGCGAGAGCAGCGTCCACGTCGCCGATAACATCTCTCAATGGACGCGGCCATTGGGCAGCGCGGCGCCCCATGTCGCTGGCATAGAGGACAACGTGCGCAAACGCGTATATGTCGTGTAACCTGAAGGCTAAGGCATCAATCGGACCGGCGGCGCAGGTTCGGGCCAAAAGGGCGGCTGGTTCCGTATAATCGTCTTCGAGCCAGATGCTCTTGAGCCATTGGTGCTCCAAGTCATGGTTTGGGAGCCGCTCGGGCGCCACAAGAGACTCGTCCTCAAAGATTTCCGTGAGCATTCGATCGACTGCCGCATCTCGGTAACCAAGGGCAGTCAGATGAATATGCGCGGCTGCATGATCAAGCGCGAAGGCGGGTTCGAGGCAAAGCGCTGTCAGCAGCCGTTCGCCGCGAGCGGACGGAACAAGTCGCTGAGCCAATTCGTCAATGGCGCCCTTGATCTGCCCGTCGACATCTCGGAGGAACGCGGCGCAGCGCAACAGCATGGCCGCTTCGGCCACGACCTTCCTCACGACAAGCGGACGGGCGTTCGCGGAAAACCCGCCGGCTTCCAGGTCGGGTCCCCTCCCGTCCGGGGCATCGGCCTGCGCCGCATGCCGGAGCGCCGCATCCACAGCGCATCCGGCAATGTGCAAGGCCTCTTGCACACGCCGGATGAGAACGCCACGGCCCGGCAGTTCACATCGCTCGTGCCTCATAATGGCCACGGGAGGCGATGCAATGTCCGGGGAACTGATTATTCTGAAACTTGCTGATTAAACCTCTGTCCGAGGATGCGAATTTCTGGAACGGGCCAACCGCAGTTCCAGAAAAAATCGCGGTGTATGAGGTTGACGAGCGTCTCGCCTTCAAGAGCAGCCTTTGCACCAAACTTGCTGAAAGTCGCGCCAACAGCCTCAAGATCAATCGCTTTGCTCTCCAGCAAGGCCTCGACAACTTGCTGCTGAAATGCACTTCTCTTAATCTGTTCCATATGAATGTCCTATCACTAATAAAAATATTAACAGTCGTATTCGTAACACAAATTTAAAATACGCGCAAGCGCGGAAATTCAGAGGTGGTGGGTCACTGATCGACTACCAATTCAGACGATGTCGGTTTATGCCGCTCGAGGAGAGCTAATCGCGCACGCTCCTGCCGGGGACCGGATCGTGGGCCGCGACGGTGGCGGCGATCGCAGCCCGCAAGGCGACGAGATCCACCGGCTTCGAGCAGATTACCGTTCCGGCGAGATCAGCCGGCAGACCGGCGTGCTCGCAGTGATACCCGGTCAGAAACAGGAAGGGCGTGCCGCGGGCCTTGAGAAGCCGGGCGATCGGCCAGCTTGCCTCGCCGGCGAGGTTGACATCGAGGACCGCGATCGCCAGCCCCTGCGCCTCCCCGGCCAAGCGCAATCCGTCGGCAACCCGTGCCGCCGGACCCATCACGGTGAAGCCCAGGCTCGTCAGCTGCTCTTCAATATCGAGGGCAACGAGGATTTCGTCTTCCACCAGCAGCGCATGGCGGCACTCCCGCTGGTCAATGGGCGCCATGGTGGGCGCAGCTCGGGGCCTTTGCCAGCACCTCGGCCACCGGGACCTGCAGCAGGCACTCAACGCCCGCGGGATCGAACCGAAGCTCGAACCGGCCACGCAAATCATGGGTAACGAGTTGCTTCATGAGCTTCATGCCGAAGCTGGTGCGCCGCGGCGGGTTCACCCTGGAGCCGCCGTGCTCGCACCAGCGGATCGCCAGAGTGTCGGCAGGATCCCCTTCCAGTTCGACCGTCACCACCGCGCAGCCGGTATCGCCGCTGAGTGAGCCGTACTTGGCGGCGTTGGTAGCGAGTTCATGGAACAGCAGGCTGAAAACGAGGGTAGCGCGCGACGACAGCAGGACGTCGGCGAAGGCCAGCTGGACGCGGCCCTGATAGGGCGCTGCCAGCACCGACATGGCTTCCCGCAGGCTGACGCCATTCCACTCGTTCCGCGCCAATTGATCATGGGCACGGGCCAGTGCTGCGATCCTTCCCCGCACCACCGTCCGGGCTTCTTCCAGCGTGCTCTGGCCGCGGAGCGTCTGGTCCACGATCGCCTGCAGGGTGACGACGGTGTTCTTGACTCGATGGCTGACCTCCGCGGTCAGCATCTGCTGATGGGCCAATGCGTCGGCAAGCTTCCGGGTCCGTTCGTTGATCAAACGCTCGAGATCGGCATTCAGGACGACGAGGGCCTGTTTGCTTCGCTTGACCGCGGCACTTTCCACGATCTCCCAGTTCCCCCGGCGGCGCGCCAGGGCGAAGTCGTGGGCGGAAACAACGTCAAGAACCGCATCGGCGTCACAGCGTTCACAGTCGTAGCTGCACAGGGCGACGATCTGCTGATTGCTGAAGGCATTGCGAAGGACCGACTCATACTCCATGAAGTCGTTCCAGTCCTGATGCTCCAGGAAGGCGGTGTTTCCGGTCAGCCTCAGCCCGCCATAGCCCTTTTCGACGGCTTCATCCTTGGTCCTGATCCAGGCGTTGGCGACCTCGGTCCGTGAGGCACCGCGACGCCGCTCGTACCATTCGAGGTGTGAAAAGACCGAGAGCTGACCGATTTCGATGCGCCGATCGAGTTGGCTGATGTGTGTATTCAAAGCGGCGAGCGCCCGCTCCTTCGGGAAAGGCTTCGCCGTGACCCAGATACAGCTTTCGTTGTTCTCAAGGCCCGTCTTGAAGTATGGCACCAGGGTTTCCGCCAGATCCTCGGCCGACTTATAGAAGTGGCAGAAGTGGGAACCGCGGTCGACATGGCCGATCGGCCCGATGCCCGTGTCAAACCTCATTGCTTTCTCCCGACCCCTGCGGCGTTGGTCTTGGGGTAGATATCACGTCGCGTGCCGCTGCCGACAATAGCCGTGGGTCCGATAATTTGCTGATTGCCTTGTCGCAACCAGCACCGCGGTCCTCAGCAGATGCGCGGGAGCTGCTCCCCCGCCAGCCAGTCGACGAGGCGGTTGCCGCCGAGGGTGGTTTGCATCTGCACGAAATTGTCGGCGTCTTCGATCACGTCGCCGATGATTGCGGCATCGCGCCCGAGCGGATGCGCGCGCATGGCGGCCAGCAGGCGGGGGGCATCCCCGGCGGCACAGAAGGCACACAGCTTGCCCTCGTTGGCGACGTAGAGCGGATCGAGGCCGAGCAGCTCGCAGGCGCCGCGCACCGCCGGTTTCACCGGGATCGCGTCTTCGCGGACGACGATCCCGACACGTGACTCCGCCGCGATCTCGTTGAGCAGGGCGGCGAGCCCGCCGCGGGTGGGATCGCGCATTGCCCTGATGCCGGGCACCGCCCGGACCATCCCGGCGACGAGGCCGTGCAGCGCCGCCGAGTCGGAGACGATTTCGGTCTCGAACGCGAGGCTTTCGCGCCTGGACAGCACCGCGGTGCCGTGGTCCCCGATGCTGCCGCTCAGCAGCACCGCGTCACCCGGCCGCGCCCGGTCTGCGGCGATATCGACGCCGTCCGGGACGACGCCAACGCCCGTCGTCGTGATGAAAACGCCGTCGCCCTTGCCGCGCTCGACCACCTTGGTGTCGCCGGTGACGATCGGAACGCCGGCGTCCTTTGCCGCGCGGCCCATCGAAACCACGATCCGCCGCAGGTCGGCCAGCGGTAAGCCTTCTTCCAGGATCATCCCGCAGGAGAGGTAGAGCGGCCGGGCGCCCGCCATCGCCACATCGTTGATAGTGCCGTGCACGGCGAGCGAGCCGATGTCGCCACCGGGAAAGAACAGCGGCGAGATGACGAAGCCGTCGGTGGTCATCACCATCCGCCCGGCCTCCACCGGAAAACAGGCCTGGTCGTTGCGCCGCGACAGCATCGGGTTGTCGAACTGCGCTTCGAACAGCTCCTCGATGAGCTGCGCCATCGCCCGGCCGCCGGAGCCGTGGCCGAGGTCGATCCGTCCCTCGCGGAGGTCCAGCGGGCGAGGATAGCGGCGCTTGATCTGGTTCATCGGCCGGCCCCGCGGAAGCCGCTCAGACGGCGGCGAGCCGGCGCTCGCGCGTCCGGCCGTAGGTGTACCACGCGGCGCACGCTCCCTCCGAGGAGACCATGCACGATCCGATCGGGTTTTCCGGCGTGCAGACCGTGGCAAACAGCTTGCAGTCGGACGGCTGCTTCAGCCCGCGCAGAATCGCGGGACACTCGCACGCCCGGTTGTCGTCCACATGCTCGTGACGCAGCGCGAACCGCCGCTCGGCGTCAAAGTCGGCATAGGTCTCGCGCAGCTTCAGGGCGCTCAGCGGCAGTTCGCCAAGTCCGCGCCATTCGAAGCTTTGGCGCAGGTCGAACACCTCGGCCATCAACGCCTGGGCCTTGAGGTTGCCGTCGCGGCTGACGACGCGGGTATATTCGTTTTCGACGCAGGCGCGGCCGTCGTTGATCTGGCGGATCAGCATCAGGATCGACTGCATGACGTCGAGCGGCTCGAAACCGGCGATGACCACCGGTCGCCGGTGGCGCTCGGCGAACGGCTCGAAAGCCCGGCTGCCGATCACCGCGCTCACATGGGCCGGACCGATGAAGCCGTCGAGCGGCACCGCGCCGGTGCGGTGCTCCTCGATCGTCAACAGACCCATGATCGCCGGCGGGGTCAGCACGTGATTGCAGTGGACACTGAAGTTCCTGAGGCCGAGCGCCTTGGCCTGGCGCAGGGCGACCGCCGTCGGCGGCGTCGTCGTCTCAAAGCCGATCGCGAAGAACACAACCTCGCGGCCGGGGTTGGTCTGCGCGATCTTCAGCGCATCGAGGCAGGACCACACCATACGGATCTCGGCGCCGGCCGCCTTTGCCTTGAGGAGCGTGCGGCGGTCCGGCCCGGGAACCCGCAGCATGTCGCCGTACGTGCACAGGATGACGCCATGCTCGGAGGCCAGCTGCAGCGCGTGCGCGACGCGGGGGATGGGCAGCACGCACACCGGACAGCCGGGCCCGTGGACCAGCCGGACGTTACCGGGAAGCAGGTCCTGCACGCCGTAGCGGAAGATCGCGTGCGTGTGGCCGCCGCAAAACTCCATCAGATGGTATGCCCGGCCGGTATCCGCAGCGGCGGCGATGCCAGAAGCGAGCCGGCCGGCGAGTTCTCGGTCGCGGAACTCGTCGACGAAGCGGACGCTCATCGCGACGTCTCCGCCGGCTCATCCGCTCCCAGAACGCCCGCTTCCGCGAACAGCGCCAGGGTTGCTTCGGCTTCCTCGGGCTCCAGCTTTGCAAGCGCGAAGCCGACGTGAACGATGACGTAGTCGCCGACGCTGATATCGTCGACCAGGCTCAGATTGAGATCCTTGACGATGCCCCCCACCTCCGCTTTGGCGAGCCCTCCGGGCAACAGTTCGGTGATCCGGGCCGGCACCGCGAGACACATCGCCGCTACCCCCGTGCCATTGCCACGGCCCACGCTTGACCGAGGCTGACGGCGCTGTCGCCCGGCTTCAGCCGGATCGCCTGCAGGGGTTCGATGTCCCGCCGGCCGAGTTCCTCGGTCAGGGTCGTGACGAGCACGCTGTTGAGAAAGCAGCCTCCGGATAGCGCCACCCGGCGGATGCCGCTCGCCTCGGCCGCTTCCGCCACCCAGTCGGCCATGGCAGCCGCCAGCGTTCCGTGAAACAGCTCGGCACCGTCCTCCGGGTCCAGCCCGCTCAGGGCATCCAGCAACGGCAGCAGATCAAGCACCCCGGCGTCCAGGCGCCACCCGCCGGCATGGACGCGCGGGCGGCGCACCATGCGCTCGAGTGCCATCGGTGCCTCTCCCTCGAACTTTGCCACCGGGATCACGTTGAGCAGCCCGCAGGCGGCATCAAAAAGCCGCCCGCAACTCGATGTTGCCGGGCAGTTGACGTTCTGCCGGAGCATCCGCGCGATAATGTCGGCGCCGTGCATTCCGGGCCAGCGCAAGGCGATCTCTTCGCCGCGACCGAGCGCGTGAAGCGCCGCTGCCGCCATGCGCCAGGGTTCGCGCGCCGCCCGGTCGCCGCCTGGCTGAGCGAGGGGCGAAAGCCAGCCGAGCCGCGTGAATCCTTCGGGATGCACTTGCAGCAGCTCGCCACCCCAGGATTGCTTGTCCGGGCCCAGGCCGAAGCCGTCCAGGGCGAGGCCCAGGGTCGGCTCCTCGCTGCCATGCTCGGCCATGACGGCGGCGACGTGTGCGTGATGATGCTGCACCGGGATGGCCTCAAGGCCCATTCCCGCCGCGAAGGCCTCGGCCCAGCGGGTGCTGTAAAAGTCCGGGTGCAGGTCATGGGCCAGGGCCACCGGCAGGTCTCCCGCCACCGCCAGCAGCTCCTTGGCGCATCCCTCGAAGGCACGCACGGAATCAACGGTTTCCAGATTGCCGACGTCCGCCGAGAGCAGCGCCTCGCGGCCGTGAACGAGGCAGAGGGTATTCTTGAGAAAAGCGCCGACCCC
Source organism: Rhodospirillales bacterium (assembly GCA_036787145.1). GTDB lineage: Bacteria > Pseudomonadota > Alphaproteobacteria > Rhodospirillales > Defluviicoccaceae > Defluviicoccus. The sequence goes on along the minus strand of DAIQPV010000021.1, from coordinate 7,009 downwards.
GAGGATCGGGGGCACGGCGCGGGGTAGCGGCACGACGGCGGCGACGGCGCCTGGCGTGTCACGAAATGCCGACCTTGCGCTCAACGGCCGCTTCCCGCCACGCGGTGCGCTCTGGCCCGGATGGCGCTGCGGCGGCGCTCCATCCAGTCGTACCAGAGCCGCAGACCTTCGCCGCTGCTGGCGGAAACCGGCAGGATCTCGATCTGCGGATTCACTCTGCGGGCCAAAGAGGAGCAGCGCTCGACGTCGAAGGGCACGTACGGCAACAGGTCGATCTTGGTGATCAGCATGAGATCTGCGGCGGCAAACATGTTGGCGTATTTCAGCGGCTTGTCGTCCCCTTCGGTCACCGACAGCAAGACGACGCGCGCCGCCTCGCCAAGATCGAAGGCGGCGGGACAGACGAGGTTACCGACATTCTCGATGAACACGAAGCTTCCCGTGCGCGGCGCCAGTTCGGGGAGCGCTCGGGCGACCATCCGCGCATCAAGGTGGCACCCCCTTCCGGTGTTGATCTGAACCGCTCTGGCTCCGCTGGCTCGGATGCGGTCGGCGTCGACGCGGGTTTCCTGGTCCCCTTCGATGACGCCGATCCGGGCGCGTCCGCGCAGGTCCTCGATCGTCCTTGCCAGCAGCGTCGTTTTCCCCGATCCCGGTGCCGACATCAGGTTGACGGCAAGAACATCCATCTCGGTGAAAGCGCGCCGGTTGCCCGCCGCCAGCTTATTGTTCTCGGAAAGAATGTCCTGCTCGACCGCTATCAGCCGGGCCCCGGGCGAACGCCTGGTATCGGCCTTCGGAGGGCGTTGATCGGTGTGGATGCCCTGAATGCCTGAAAGACCGGCCGCGCGGGCCTGCCTCATTTGATCCCTGAGGAGGGGATCGTGCCCGTGGCGGTGATGATGGTGGTGATGGCCGGGGTGAGGAGCTGGCTCGGCGTCTTTCGCATGCCCTTCATCGGCTGCATCCAGCGCGCCATCGTCGGGCGAAGCACCGCAACCGCAGACCGTACACATTAGCTAACCTCCAGCTCCTTGATGCGCATCTCTTCTCCCTGGACGATGCGCAGGCGATGACTGCCGCAGCTATTGCAGGCATCGTGACGCTCTTCCAGTAGCATCAGATTGCCGCAATCGAGACACCACGCCTCACCCGGCAGCCGGATGAGCTCCAGCCGCGCACCGTCCGCAAGGGTGCCGCGGGTCAGGGCGGAAAAGCAGAAATCGATGGCCTCGGCGGAGACACAGGACAGCGCGCCGATTTCCAGTCGGACCGCCGAGACATGCTTGAATCCGTGCACGCGAGCCTGCTCCCGCAAGCTCTCGACGACGCTCTGGCAGAGCGCCAGTTCGTGCATTTCGTCCTCCCGAGGACATCGCTGTGTCCATGGCACGGCTCTCACGGCCGCTTATTGATCCATAGTTGAACCCACCGAGGATCCGTCGCCACCTTATTCCGATTGCCGGGGAGGGGTCTTCTGTTTTTTGGTGCCGCTGCTCAGTTCGGCCGCGCCCCCTTATGCTCCAGCAACACCGCCGCGAACGGCGGCAGCACGATGGTGAGCGAGTGAGGCCGCCCGTGCATTCCCTGTCCGGACGCCTCCACCCCGCCCGAATTGCCCACGTTGCTGCCGCCATAAAGGCCGGCGTCGGTGTTGAGACGCTCCTGCCAGAACCCTCCCGCTGGAACACCGAGCTGATATTGCGGACGCACCACCGGCGTAAAATTGCAGACGAAGGCGACGTTGCTTTTGCCGTCCTTGCTCTTGCGCAGGAAGCTGACGACGCTCTGGTCGGAGTCGTTGCAGTCGATCCACTCGAACCCCTCCGGCTCGCAATCCTGCTCATAAAGAGCGGGTATCGTCCGATAGAGGGCATTGAGGTCGCGCACCAGCTGCTGCACGCCGCGATGCGTCGGGTCGTCGAGCAAGTGCCAGTCGAGGCTGATGTCCGAATTCCATTCGCGATCCTGGGCGAACTCTGTTCCCATGAACAGCAGCTTCTTCCCCGGATGGGCAAACATCAGGGTGTACCAGGTCCGCAGATTGGCGAAACGCTGCCAACGATCGCCGGGCATCTTGCGCAGGATCGATCCCCGGCCGATGGAAACCTCTTCGTGCGACATCGGCAGCACGAAGTTTTCGTGGAAGGCGCTGCCCGGCCCCCGCAGCAGTTCGTCGTGGTAGTACTTCCGATGAATCGGATTCCGGGAAAGGTAGCGGAGCGTGTCGCGAACCCACGGGGTGTTCCAGCGGAAGCCGAAGCCCAGGCCACCCACGAAGGTGGGATGCGAAACCCGCTGCCAGGCCGAATTTTCCTGAGCCACCGTGAAAACCCCGGGATGCTCGGCGTAGACATGCTCGTTCATCCGGCGCAGGAACTCTACCGCTTCCAGGTTCTCGTTGCCGCCGTACTGGTTCGGGCTCCATTCTCCCCGTGAGCGGCCATAATCCAGGTAGAGCAGTGTCTCGACGGCGGGGACGCGGATGCCGTCGAGATGATATTGGTCCAGCCAGAACAAGGCGTTGGCGATCAGGTAGTTGAGCACCTGCCGCCGGCCGAAATCATAGACGAGGCCACTGCCGCGCACCTCGTGCCGGCGCCCGGGGTCGGCATTCTCATAGAGGTGGCTCCCGTCGAACAAGGCGAGCCCGTGCGGGTCCGCCGAAAAGCAGTTGGGCACCCAGTCAGCGAGGACACCGATGTCGGCCTGGTGGCAGCGATCGATCAGCAGACGGAACTGTTCGGGCGTTCCCCAGCGACTGGAGGTTGCGTAAGGAGCAAGCGGCCGATAGCCGACCGAGGCGTCGTCCTCCTGCTCCATGGCCGGCATGAGCTGGACATGAGAGAATCCCATGTCGCGCACATACCCGATCAGTTGATCGGCAATCTCCTGGAAGTTCAGCGGGCGATGGCCGTCCTCCGGTTTGCGCCGCCAGGACCCCAGGTGGATCTCGTAGATGCTGACGGGGCGCTCGCGCGCAACAAAGCCGCCGCGGCGCGCCATCCAGTCCGCATCGCCCCAGTGGTAGCTTCCGAGATCAGAGACCACAGAGGCTGTGCCGGGATGTGGCTCGGCCCTGAAAGCAAGCGGGTCGGACTTGCTTGGGAGCAACGCGCCGTCCGAAGCTTTGATCTCGAACTTATAAAGCGCACCTTCCTTGACCCCCGGGAGGAAGATTTCCCAGACGCCGCACTCGTGCCGCCGCCGCATCGCGTGGCGCCGGCCGTCCCAATCGTTGAAGTCACCGAGGACGGCAACCCGGCTGGCGTGCGGCGCCCAAACGGCAAAGGCGATACCGGCAACGCCGCCGACCGTCCTGGGATGCGCGCCGAGCGTCTCCCACAGGCGCAGGTGGCTGCCCTCCATCAGCAGATGCACCTCGGAATCGGAAAGAACGGGCGGGAAGCTGTACGGATCCTCGATCTCAACTTCGCCGTGGTCGGTGCCGAGGCGCAGGCGATAGGGGAACCATGCGATCCGACCCTGCACGGCGCCCGCCCAGAACCCTTCGTCGCGAACGCGGTCCAGCCGGGCAACGGCCTCACCGGTAGTGGCGTCGATCACTTCTCCACCCCTTGCCCAAGGTAGAAACGCCCGAACGATCATCGGGCCTTCGTACCAGGCCGGGTGCATGCCGAGAAAGGCGAACGGATCGCCGTGGACCGCTGCGAGGACCGCGTTGACTTCCTGATCCGGTGCCAGTTTGTCCAGGGGCACGAACACCGGCTTCGGTGGCTCGGCCGGAGTGGCGACAGGCGGTGGTTCTGGCGTTTGAGGGTCGTTGTCGGCCGGGGACGCCTCCGCCGGCGGTTTAGCGACTGCAGCGGCGGCCTTTGCAGGAGCGGGCGTGCCGGTCGCGCCCGGTGGCTGCTCCGTGCCGGGCGCATCACAGCCCGTGGCAGGCTTGCCCGAAGCGGAGATCGAAGCGGCGGTCGATGGAGCTTCGTCGGGGCGAGCAACGCCGGGCGCCGCGGGCTTCGTCGGGGTCGAAGCCGCTGTCGCCGGGGTGACGGAGCCGCTCTCGGCAGCCTTGGCTGTGGCGGGCGTGAAAGGACCGGGCGCAACCGGTGACGGTGCCGGGGTCTGCGTCGCGCTCGTCGCCGGCGCCGCCTTCGATGCCATCGCCGCGCCGGGCGCCGCTCTTGTCCGTTCAGCCTTTGTCGATGGGCCTGCCGCCGGCGCGGCCGCTGCTGCAGCCGGCGAGGTCGCCGCAGGTGCGGCCGGGGGGGGAACCGCCGATGCAGTCTTCGCCCCTCGCGTCTTTTCCGCCGCAGGCTGTGCCGCTGCGCTCTTCGCCCCTCGCGTCTTTTCCGCCGCAGGCTGTGCCGCTGCGCTCTTCGCCGCCGGGGATTTTGGTGCTGCCGCCGGCTCGGCGGGGCGGGTGGACGTCATCGCCTTATCGGTTGTGGGAGGCTCGCCACGGCCGCCGGCAGGGGTCGTCTCATTG
>DAIQPV010000021.1:0-2549 GCA_036787145.1 Rhodospirillales bacterium | reverse complement strand
CATTGGCGCTCATTGACAAGTATTCCTTCTCGTATGGACGCCCGCCGCGGGCCGGAAACGCCGACCGGACCAGAAGCGCGCCGCCAATGCTGGCGACGGTCCCGAGCGCAGCAGAAATATCGGCAACGGATCGGCACGCGCGGGGGGACGGAAAACTCGACGCGAGTTTTAGCCCTTCGGGAAGGGACTGTGAAGTCTGTCGCGTCTGCGGCGCTTATTGGCGTGCGGCGGCCGGCGAAACCGGAGCGAGGCGCGGGCTCGCGCGAAAGGTGCCGGGGCCGGGCCCGGCGGAATCGACGGAGGCGATGAGAGACGGCAGCCGGAGGCCGGAACGGCCGTCAGTCCCCCTTCTCGGAAGCGATCCGCTGCTCGATGTCCGCCAGGTTGTTGGCGAGCATCGGAACGACTTCCGCGAGAAGCCAGAACGAAAGAATGGCAACGTTGAGATAGGCGAGCATGGAACGGCCCCCAAGGCTGGACGGTTGTTGGCGTCAAGAAAGCACCCGTTCGAGTCCTGGGAAGATGCGCCTGGAAGTCTTTGCAGAAGGTTAGCGCAGCGGGAGAGGGCGGCCTGGATTTCGTCAACGGCCGAATGTCGCGCGGGCGCCGGCTGGCAAGGCTGACGACCCGTGGTGCCGTCATAACTGGTCTGAAAATTCCGCGCGCCCGGCGAAGCGCGATCTTGGGTACGATTCAGCCTAAGAGAAGAAAAGGAAGAACGAGATGATCGAGTTCCGTAATCCGAGCGGCGATGAAGTGGAGCAGCTCCTGCGCGTCGCTCACGAGACGCGGAGCGCCTACCTGAAGTCGCTCTGCGCGAGGCTTTGGGCCCGCCTGACCGGCCGCGCGCCGGCTCCCGCGACACCGACTTATGCCTGACGGGGAGGGGATGCAGTCGGTCGCGCTGGCCGTTTAATATTCCGGTCTTCCCCACGATTGAAGCTGGAATGCCGATCGGCTGAGGCACGGTGAAAAGCCCCGCCCCGAGTCTTCAGGCCTGCTTTGCTTCGACAATGCCGCGGCGGATGGCACGGGTGCGGGCGAAACGGTCCTGAAGGACGTCGCCCTCGCCCCAACGAATGGCGCGCTGGAGGGCCGTCAGGTCTTCGGTGAACCGCGCCAGCATCTCGAGCACGGCGTCGCGGTTGTTAAGAAAGACGTCGCGCCACATCACCGGGTCAGAGGCGGCAATGCGGGTGAAATCGCGGAAGCCACCTGCTGAATACTTGATCACCTCCGATCGCGCCTCCTCGGCGAGGTCGGTGGCGGTGCCGACGATCGTGTACGCGATCAGATGCGGCAGGTGCGAGGTGATCGCTAGAACCCGGTCGTGGTGCTCGGCCGACATCAGCTCGACGGTCATCCCGGCGAGCCGCCACAGCGCAGTCACCCGCTCGATCGCCGTCGCGTCGGTTCCAGGCGGCGGCGTCAGCAGGCAGAACCGCCCCTCGAACAGCTCGGCGAAACCAGCCTCCGGGCCCGAGTGCTCGGTGCCGGCAATGGGATGGCCAGGAACGAAGTGCACCTCTTCCGGCAGATGCGGAACGACATCGGCAAGGGTGCAGACCTTGGCGGAACCCACATCGGTCACGATGGCACCGGATCGCAGACCGGGCGCGATGGCGCGGGCGATCTCGGCGTAGCTGCCAAGCGGCGTACAGAGTACGACGAGGTCGGCGCCCTCGACGCAGGCGCGCGGATCGGTCGTGGTGCTGTCGGCGATTCCAAGCGCACGGGCCGTATCCAGGGTCTCGTGCGTGCGCGCACACACAGCGATGTGCGGTGCGATCCCCTCGCGCCGAATGACCCGGGCCAGCGACGATCCGATCAGGCCGATCCCGATCAGCGCGATCCGATCGAAGCGCAGAGCCGACGAGAGGTCGCCCGTCATCCGGCAGCCTCGACGGCGGCTTGTTCACGGGCGATGAATTCGGCGAGAACCGAGACGAAGCCGCGCATCTCCGCCTCCAGTCCGATGGTGACGCGCAACCGGTCGGCCAGCCCGTAAGATGCGACCCGTCGGGCGATATAGCCCCGCGATTTCAGCCACGTGTCGGCCGCTTCGGCGTTTCGCCCCGGCTGTTCCGGGAACCGGATCAACAGGAAGTTGCCGTGGCTCTCCGGCACCTCCAGGCCCATCCCCGCGATCACGTCGCGCGCCCATGTCCGCCAGTGCCGACTGTGTCGTTGTGCCTCTTCGATGAAGGCCCGATCGGCGAGTGCCGCTATGCCGGCCGCCTGCGCCGGTGCCGACACATTGAACGGCATGCGCAGCCGGTTCAGCACATCCGCGACCGCCGAGGGGCAGTAGGCCCAGCCGAGCCGGGCGCCGGCGAGGCCGAAGATCTTCGAGAATGTCCGGGTGACAACAACCGAACCGAACTCGTCCACCAGTTCGAAGCCAGGGCTATAGTCACCGGCATCCACGTACTCGGCATAGGCGGCATCGATCACCAGCAACACGTCGCTCGGCAACTCCTCACGCAGCCGTCGCATCTCAGGGGCCGGAAGGTAGGTGCCGGTCGGATTGTTGGGATTGGCGAGAAAGA
>DAIQPV010000360.1:0-2757 GCA_036787145.1 Rhodospirillales bacterium | reverse complement strand
CAGGACAAGGTCTTCCGCCAGGCGGTAACCGCTGCCGGGACGGGGTGCATGGCGGCGCTGGAGGCGGAACGCTTCCTCGCCTTCGATGGAGAAGTACAGCACGTCCGCGCGGCCGAATAGGGACGGACGGCGCGGCCGGCAGGCGCAACCAGGACGCCGATCGAATGCGCCACGGGCGCTCTGGGCGCTTGCGGCAAAAAAAGAGCATAACCAGCAGGCAGGCGGGACATGGCGATGGACTGGGACAAGCTTCGAGTGTTTCACGCCGTCGCCGAGGCGGGAAGCTTTACGCATGCCGGGGACACCCTTAACCTGAGTCAGTCGGCGGTCAGCCGTCAGGTGAGCTCGCTGGAAGAGAGCTTGGCGGTGCCCCTGTTTCACCGGCACGCCCGCGGCCTGATGCTCACCGAGCAGGGAGAAATCCTCTTCAAGACAGCCCGCGAGATCCTGGCCAAGCTGAACATGGCCGAGGCGCGGATCAGCGAAAGCAGGGAACGGCCGAAGGGACCGCTGAAGATTACGACGACGATCGCCTTCGGATCCATCTGGCTGGCGCCGCGCCTGAAAGAATTCCTCGAAGAGAATCCCGATATCGAAGTCTCGCTGATGCTGACCGACAACGAGCTCGATCTGTCCATGCGGGAAGCGGATGTGGCCATTCGAATGACCACGCCGACCCAATCCGACCTGATTCAGCGTCGGCTGATGACGATGACCTATCACGTGTTTGCAGCCCCCTCCTATCTTCAGAAGCACGGGATGCCGCGCGTGCCGGCCGATCTTGATTCGCATCGCCTGGTGGTGTTCGGAGAAGATGCCCGGCCGCCGGTCCCGAACCTCAACTGGCTTCTCGAAGCCGGCTTGAGCGAAGGCGCCCGGCGCAAGGCCTTCCTCAAGGTGAATTCGACTTACGGCATCTTCCGCGCCGTCCAGAGTGGCATCGGCATCGGTGCTCTGCCGCAGTACCTCAACAACGAAGCGGGCAATCTCGTCGAGATCTTGCCGGAGATCAGCGGTCCTGACCTCGAGGTCTTCTTCGTTTACCCGGAGGAATTGCGCCACTCCAGCCGGATCACGCTGTTCCGCCAGTTCATTCTGCGCAAGGTGGAAGAGCTGACAAACTGATCTTCAGGCGTCTGCGTTGTTGCAGCGCGATACCTGCGCATTGCAGGTGCGAGGTCATCACGGCCGACACCGTTGCCGATCGCGAAGGAGCCCCACCTGGGGGAGCCCCACCTCGGGAGGTAAGTCGCTTTGCGCGATTTCTCCACAGAACCACTCAACCTTTTATGCGAAGGTCGCATGGGAGCCCTGCGATTTTTTGCATGGTGGCCTTCAGATCCCCCCTCTATATTGCTCTTCGTCGCTGCACTGCAGCAATTGAACAGCAGTTTCGGGTGCAATGCCCGGAAGAAGGGCTCGTTCCCAACGAGTCCTACGTCTCCCAGACGTGAAGCCTCCCTGTTGGACTTGCCGGGCCTTCGGGCCCGGCTATTTTTTTGCCGACGTTCGCTCAGACCGTAACGCCAAGACCGACGTCCAGCAACATCATCAGGATGAATCCGCCGACGACCCCGAACGTGGCGGGGGTTTCGTGCCCATTCTCGTGCGTCTTGGGAATGATCTCGTGGTTGATGACGAACAGCATGGCGCCGGCAGCGGCAGCCAGCGCCCACGGCAGCACCGCCGACGAGAGAGTCACCGCGCCGGCCCCGACAACTCCGCCCACGGTTTCCACCGCGCCGGTGGCGAGCGCCACCAAAACCGCCTGCAGGCGGCTCCAGCCGAGCGGCAGCAACGCCAACGCCACGACGAACCCCTCGGGCAGGTTCTGCAGGAAAATGCCGATGGTCAGGGCGAGGCCGTTCGCGGCTTCGCCCGAGGCGACGCCGACACCCACCGCCAGGCTGGCCAGCACGCCCGCCCAAAATAACGGCAAGCCGGAGACAAACTGCTCGAAGATGCTCAGCACGTCCGCTTGCTCCGCCAGCGGCAGCAATCATTCCCCCGCTTGCGGATGTCTCCTGAGTTCGGGATCATGGCCGATGCTCGAACGCACGGTCGATCATCTCGCGCGGGACCTGGCGGACCGCCGCCGCCTTGTCGAGCCGCCGCCGGTCCTTCTACTGGGTGCCGGCGCCTCGGTCGAGTCGGGGGTTGGCGCGATGGCCGGGATCTACGAACTCGTCGGCGTCGCCGACTTCGCCGCGTTCATCCCATGGATTGAGACGCGAAGCGATTCGGAACGTTACCGGCTGCTAGCCGAATACCTGCAAACGCGCGATCCGGCACGGGTAACCCCGGGCTACCAGTCGCTCGCTTCCCTCTGCGCGGACGCGTTCCTGGATATCGTGCTCACCACCAACCTTGATCCGCTGCTCGACGACGGCCTGGCCGCGGCACGTCTCTGGCGGCGCGACTATGTGCTGTTGGTCAACGGCCTTGTCCGCGTCGACCGGCTGTCGCCGCTGCTGCGCGGCCGCCATCCGAGGGTGAAGATCGTGAAACTGCACGGTGACCTGTTCCAGCGGCAGATGGCGTGGACACCATCGGAAATGGACAGCTATCTCGATGAGATCGCGCCGATCCTGAAGCCGGCGATCGATGGCCGCGACGTGGTGGTGGTCGGCCACAGCCTGCGCGACCAGCGCATCCGGGAGCTGGTCCTGGGGGCAGGGGGCGAGGCGGTGTGGTATGTCTCCCCTTCCGAGGTCCCCGCCGGCCTTCAGTCCGATCCGCGCATCCGGGCGGTCCTCG
>DAIQPV010000359.1:0-2790 GCA_036787145.1 Rhodospirillales bacterium | reverse complement strand
TGCGCCGAGTGCAGCAGACCTTGGCGTGTGTTTGCCGGGGGCGCCAGTTCGGCCGAAGCGGTCGTTGGCGGCACATTGCGCGGACGGCCGGTATGCACCTTTTACCGGACGTGCGGGAAGTATTTTCCCTGAACGGCTGCTTCAGTCTTTTCGCTACGCCCGGATCCGACCCTTATGGAAAGCTTTCCATAAGGGTCGATAGCACCAATTGGCGAGCGACCGAAGCGGCCATTGCGATGGCAACTACTCGTAGGCCAACTGTGGTCTGTCCCGGTTGGCCTACGGTTGGCCCGATTGGCCGTTTCACTATAAGATTGAATCGTTTTTTGCATGACACACTCGATGGAGCCCCTTTGAACACCCGTATCCAAAAAACAAGCCGCAAGGCACAAATCGATACCCTTCTTCTTAAATTTCCAGGCGTCAGCGCAAGAAAGATTAGCGACCTTGACGCCTTCTTCGTCAACGACAAGATGTTCGCCTGTATTAGTGGAAATGGCGTTGGACTACGTGTGCCGGCCTCCACTGCATCCGAGTTGCAATTCTCGAGAAGCAATGTCGTTCCATTTCAACCCGGCGGGATGGCAAGTTCGAGGGAGTGGATTCAAATCGATAGGGCCGACGCAGCAGACTACGAGCAAGATCTCGAATTATTTCGGGTTTCACTTGAGTTCGTGAAAGGCGCCCGGACCCGGTAATTTCGCAGCACCGTGAAGGTCTGCCTTCTATGTCGCCGGACTTTTGCTTTGCGTCGAAAGGGTGAGTTCGCGTGTTGCGCAAGCTGCCGTTCAGAGAGCTTTTCGCCCAGCGGCCGCCAATCGCTCCATGGCTGCCGTTAGCAAGCTCCGACGACGATTTCTTGAGACCAACGGTTTGAAGGTCTGCTTGGCGTATTCTCTGACAATCGCGACAACGGTGCTCTGTCCCGGTTACACCCGCTTAGTTCCGGCTGGGAACTTCGGAAAGCCTCAGGACAACCGGCGAATGTCCGTACTGTCGGGCCAGATCGATTGCTGTTTTTCCATCTTTGGATTTGATATGGGGATCTGCACCGTGGCTCAAGAGCAACGCCACGGTATTGACGTGGCCACGCGCTGCAGCGGCCATCAGCGCAGTCCACCCGCTGTGATCGTTTGGCACAAGATTTGGCTTTGCACCGTGTTCGAGCAGTAGTCTTACGATAGTGTCTTGGCCATAAATCGAGGCGAACATCAAGGCTGTCCGACCCAACGTATTTGCCGCATTTGGATCGGACCCCGCCTCCAGTAATACTGCCACCGTATCTGAGTGCCTTTCAGCCGCCGCAAGAATTAGTGGCGTCCAGCCCACCGCATTGCGCACATTCGGATCGATGCCGTCCGCCAGCAGGCGTTTTACCGTCCTGGTAACCCCCTTGGTTGCCGCATTGAGCAGGGCAGCGTCTGCGGCTCCGGCCGCCGTTTCAGAGGCCAGGCCAAAGGGGGTGAGCGCACTCCCGCATCTGTCGGCCTTGGGATCATTTGCACAGGTTTGTGCAAGAAGCTCGCATATCTCTCGGGCATGGGCCGCCGCATCCTCCCTGGTCTTGATTTCGCCCTGCCCGATACGTTCTACCGCGAGTGGCTCCTCATATTTCATACATGCCTGCATGACCCGGGTTGCAGCCATGGAACTTCTGATTGGCACATCTGCGTTCAAGAGGGCGCCGGGGAGTGGCGCAACAACGACCTTGTCGGCGAGTTGCGGATAATCCGTGAGGATCACTTTCATGTCTCGCTCGGTTTCGTTCCTGATTAGAGGGGTTAACCCGGTGGGCAGGTCAAACCCGAGACGGTTTTTGCCTGATGTCAGTGAGCCGTGGAAGTTGCCAATGTAGGTTATCGATCCGGGCAGCACCTCGAACGCGATCGGCGCTGGTGGCTGTTTTGGTTTGAGGGTGCGAGCACTGGTGCCCGTGTATTCCTTGAGGCTCCACCCCGTCATCTCATAACGCCCGGCGGCAAACTCGCGTACGTAGACGCGTCCCCAGTCATCATCAAACGCGGATGTCACGACCAGCACCAAGGGGTCATTCGAAAACGCCGCCGGGATTTCGATGTTGCCATCCATGCTACGGAAATCAACCGAGAACTGTAGATTGGCTCCACGCGACAAGGAGAAGCCCTTGTTTTTGTCATGCGAGACGCTGAACAGTACAAGCCCACTGCTCTTGCTGGCGGTTATGTCATACGTCGGGGAAACGTTCCCGCTCGTTTGGCAGGCGGTAAGCGCAAGCGCCAACAGGATCGCGCAGAGAAGAGCTCCGAGCCGTTGCATTTTGCGTCTCCATGATTGACAAACAGTTGCGCCCTGTTGTTTGAAGGCGCCCAACGAATAGGGTTTATCTGCTGCCCCGAAAGCCCCCGGCTCAATCAACCGCTACCGTTTCGCGGTGGAAAGAATCTGTTGGACTGAAGCGGGTATAAGCGGCGCCAGACCGCGGTTGCCACCATTGTCCGACATTTCTGGAAGCCGGCCTTCAAACCGCTTGTTTCCAGGAATAGTCTCCCAAGCTCGCTAACGGCAGCAATGGCCGACGAGCGGGCCGACCTCCTCAAGGGCCGAGCGACTGCAGCGGCCATTGCGATGGCAACGACTCGTAGGGCAACCGTGGTCTTTCGCCGGTTGGCCGTGAAGTCGCGATTTGCGCCTGATCAGCGGTTGCCCGGATGTTCAACCAGGCGGTAGTGAAGTCGCTGAAAACGCCTATCGAACGCGACCGCAGTTCAGTGCCCGTGCGAGCGCTTGTTGTGGGGCTTGGGGACCACCGCC
>DAIQPV010000020.1:0-18326 GCA_036787145.1 Rhodospirillales bacterium | reverse complement strand
GACGATGCCCTGGCCGAAATCGTTGCGGAAAATCGAGTCGTAACCGGCCCGTGCGTACAAGAACGCCTTTGGTCCGACATCGACGTTCACGCCGACTTCCGGTCCGACGAACACGCTATCCTGGGCGCCCTTACCGCTAATATATCCGACGTGCGGGCCGATGAACGGATGCCACGCGCCGAGATTCCACTGATGGCTGATCCCGACCATGCCGCGGCCACCCCAGCCGTCTGAGGAACTGGTATCCAGGGTGTTATACCAGACGCCGTCGACGAACGCCGTCCACTCCGGCGTTATGTCGTATCCGATCCTCAGTTCCGGGCCAAGGAGGAGGCTTTTCTTGTCGGGATTGCCTGGATCCGTTTCGCGCAGGTTCCAGCCCACCCACGGGCCCAACGTAGCCGACCACTTCAGCGGTGGCGGCGGAGGTGGCGGAGCGGCGACCGGCGCCGGGGGCGGCGGTGCCGGCTTCGGCGCCGGTGGCGGGACCGGGAATTCGATCGACACGCGGCGGTTCTGCGGCTCGCGGACGTTGTCCTTGGTCGGCACCAGCAGGTCTTCCTGGCCACGCCCAATGGTGGTGATCTCGCCGCCCGGCACGCCCAGGCGCACCAGTTCCGCCTTGACAGCCTCGGCGCGGCGGATCGACAGGCCCATGTTGTACTGGGCGGAGCCCGACGTATCGGTGTGGCCGGTGGTGACAATCCGGGTCGAGCCCGTCTTCTTGAAGTCCTCAGCCGCGTTGGCGATGATCTGCCTTGCTTCCGGGGTCAGAACGGCTTTGTTCCAATCGAAGAACACCAGGAACTTCTTCATTTCCTGGCTGCTCGTCGGAGCGGCCGGCGCGGTCATCGTCTTGGCCGGCGGCGCCATCGGCTTGCCCGGCATCCCGGCTGGCGGGTAAGCCGGCTTGGGTGCCTGCTGCGCGTAAGCTGCCGGCGCCATCAGCGCCAACAAGGAAACGCCAATGATGAGCGGTCTCATCTGTAGCCTCCTACTGCGCACGCGTGTGCGCAAATCACGTTTGAGAAAAATACCCCGACCCCCTCTTCGAGCTGCCATCGGTGAGGCCCGAAGTCTTTTTCGTGGATCAGTTTCCGCGAGTACTCCAATGAGACGACGAATTTGTCAAACAGCTTTTTGCAACCACGGGGTTAAACGGAACAGAGAGGCTCTCCGCTATTGCCATAGTTGATCAGGATGGGCTCGCCGGTATATGCTGGAACGACGCTGTCGTCGCAGCGCGCGCGGCATTCCGTTCGGCTGGAACGGGGGCTGGTCGTCGTTCAGGCGCTCGTTCTGCCAGTACCGCCTGGCACTGCTGTCGCGGAAAATTAACGGCGGCGGAAAAAGCAGAATGTCCCACGTCCGCCTCCTCCTCGCCGTTGCCTGCGCGGCCACGTCACAATCCTCGCCCGCCACCCTCCGCCATCATAACATGATGGGATAAGGGCAACTCGCTCGCCGCTCTGCGGGCATCGCCTCGGTCGCCGTCCAGATGAGGCGACAGGCTATTCGTCGCCCGTATGCAACAAAAAAGGGCCGCGGTGCGCCCGCGGCCCTCGTGTCTGCGGATTTTAGGCGAGTTAGAAGTCCATGTCGCCCATGCCACCCATGCCGCCGCCCGGCATTGGCGGGGCTTTCTTTTCGGGCTTCTCGGCGACCATCGCCTCGGTGGTAATCAGCAAGGAGGCGACGGAGGCCGCGTCCTGCAGCGCGGTGCGCACCACCTTCGTCGGGTCGATGATGCCCGCCTTGAACATATCGACGTACTCTTCGCTCTGCGCGTCGAAGCCGAGGGTGATGTCACCCTTCTCCAGCAGCTTGCCGGCAACCACGGCGCCATCGACGCCAGCATTTTCGGCGATCTGCCGGCACGGCGCCTGCAGCGCCTTGCGGACGATTTCCAGGCCGTGCTTCTGGTCGTCGTTGTCCGAGTTCAGGCCGTCAAGCGCGCGGGCGGCATAGAGCAGGGCGACGCCGCCACCAGGAACGATGCCTTCCTCAACCGCGGCGCGGGTCGCGTGCATCGCGTCCTCGACCCGGTCCTTCTTCTCCTTCACCTCGGTCTCGGTGGCACCGCCAACACGCAGCACGGCAACGCCGCCGGCCAGCTTGGCCAGCCGCTCCTGCAGCTTCTCCCGGTCGTAGTCCGAGGTAGTGTCCTCGATTTGCGAGCGGATCTGGCTGCAGCGGCCCTTGATGTCGTCGGACTTGCCGGCACCTTCGATGATCGTCGTCTCTTCCTTGGTGATGACAACGCGTTTCGCCGTGCCCAGCATGTCGAGGGTGACATTCTCGAGCTTGATGCCGATGTCTTCGGAGATCACTTGGCCGGAGGTGAGGATAGCGATGTCCTCGAGCATCGCCTTGCGGCGATCACCGAAGCCCGGCGCCTTCACCGCAGCCACCTTCAGGCCGCCGCGCAGCTTGTTGACAACCAGCGTCGCCAGCGCTTCGCCCTCGACGTCCTCGGCGATGATCAGCAGCGGACGGCCGGATTGGACCACCGACTCCAGAACCGGCAGCAGCGGCTGTAGGCCGGACAGCTTCTTCTCGTGGATGAGGATGAACGGATTCTCGAGCTCGCAGTTCATCTTCTCGGCGTTGGTGATGAAGTAGGGCGAGGTGTAGCCGCGGTCGAACTGCATGCCCTCGACCACTTCCAGCTCGCTGGTGAGGCTCTTCGCCTCCTCGGCGGTGATCACGCCTTCCTTGCCGACCTTCTCCATGGCGCGGGCGAGCATGTCGCCGATCTCTTTCTCGCCATTGGCGGAGATTGTGCCGACCTGGGCGATCTCGGCGTTGGTCGAGACCTCGCGCGAGCGCGACTTCAAGTCTTTTATCACCGCCTCGACGGCCACGTCGATGCCGCGCTTCAGGTCCATCGGGTTCATGCCGGCAGCCACCGCCTTGGTGCCCTCGCGGACGATGGATTGCGCCAGCACGGTCGCCGTGGTGGTGCCGTCGCCGGCCTCATCGGAGGTCTTCGACGCAACCTCGCGCAGCATCTGCGCGCCCATGTTCTCGAACTTGTCTGAAAGCTCGATCTCCTTGGCCACCGTCACACCGTCCTTGGTGATGCGGGGTGCACCAAAGCTCTTGTCCAGAACCACGTTGCGGCCCTTCGGCCCCAATGTCACCTTCACCGCGTTGGCCAGAATATCCACGCCGTTCAGCATGCGCTGGCGGGCATCGGAGCTAAATCTAACTTCTTTCGCAGCCATCTCTGAATTCTCCCTTATGCCGCCTTGCGATCGGCTGAGCTCGACTCGAGGACCCCGAGGAGATCGGATTCCTTCATGATCAACAGATCCTCACCGTCGATCTTCACCTCGGTGCCGGACCACTTCCCAAACAGCACACGATCGCCCGCCTTGACGTCGAGGGGCACGATCTCGCCCTTCTCGTTCCGCCCGCCGGGACCGACGGCGACCACCTCGCCTTCCTGCGGCTTCTCCTTGGCCGTATCGGGGATGATGATGCCACCCCGGGTCTTCTCTTCCTGTTCGATCCGCTTGACGACCACACGGTCATGCAGAGGCCGAAACTTCATCCTTATTCCTCCTCAAGAAACCTGCAAATGAGACCACGCGCCCGCTTGTTAGCACTCCCTGCGGGCGAGTGCCAATCAGCTAGTCCGGAGGCTTTCCGATGTCAAGAGCGGCAGGCCGATTTTTCGGGATGCCGCTCTGCCTGACAAGGTGGCGGGGCCGTGAATGGCCTGGGAACCCGCGGTATCGATTTGATAGCCTCGGTCTTGCGAACCCTACCCGGTTTGGCAAACGTTTTCGGTTGGGATACAGTCCAGACAGCCACTCACGCGGGAAAGGAGGGCGCCGGTGAGCCATCGCGCAAAGACAGCCCACCAAGAGGAACACCTTCGTCGGCTGCCGCTGGCCCGCTGGCCCTCCGTCTGTGCCGCGTTGCTCCTTGCGTCCTGCGAACCCGCCGGCGTCCTCGATCCGCAGGGACCCATCGCTTCGGCGCAGCGGCTGCTGCTGATCAACTCCACTGCGATCATGCTCGTGGTCGTGGTTCCGGTGATCCTGGCGACACTAGCGGTCGCCTGGTGGTACAGGGCCTCCAATTCCCGCGCCGGGCACAGCCCGGATTTGTCCTATGAGGGGCGTATCGAATTCGTCGTCTGGTCGATCCCGGCGCTGATCGTAGCACTGCTGGGGGGCGTGATCTGGATCGGTTCCCATCAGCTGGATCCCAAGGCGCCGATTGCCGCGGATGTTGCGCCGCTTCGGGTTGAGGTCGTGGCTCTCGACTGGAAGTGGCTGTTCATATACCCCGAGCAAGGTGTTGCAGCGGTCAACCAATTGGTAATCCCGGCGCGAACGCCGGTCACTTTCCGGCTGACTTCGGCGACGGTCATGAATTCTTTTTTCGTGCCGCAGTTGGGCAGCCAGATCTACACGATGGGCGGCATGACCACCCACCTCAACCTGCTCGCCGACGAGCCGGGCGACTATCCGGGCTTCTCCGCCAATTTCAGCGGCGACGGCTTTGCCGAAATGCGGTTTATCGCCAGGGCGGTTTCGGCCGGCGATTTCGACGCCTGGGTGGCGCACGCGCGGGATACCGGCTCTCCGCTGAACGCGGCGGGCTACGCCGAGTTGGCAAAGCCGAGCAAGAGCGTGCCGGTAACGCTCTACCGCTGGGTCACACCGCACCTGTTCGAACGCATCATCGATCAGACGTCAGGCGGCGAAGAGATGAAGGTCGGCGGGGACTGGTGTCCGCCAGCGCAATAAGCGGAGGTTGAGATGCTGGGCAAGCTGAGCTGGGACGCTATCCCGTTCAACGAACCGCTGCCGCTGATCAGCGTGGCGGTGGTCGCCATCATCATTTTCATCGCGCTGGCAATCGTCACGGTGAAGGGCTGGTGGCCCTATCTGTGGCGCGAATGGCTGACCAGCGTCGATCACAAGCGCATCGGCGTCCTCTACGTAGCCCTGGGTCTGCTCATGCTGCTTCGCGGCTTTGCCGACGCCATCATGATGCGCTCGCAGCAGGCGCTCGCCATCGGCGAGGCGCAAGGCTATCTGCCCCCTGACCACTACAATCAGATTTTCTCCGCGCATGGCTCGATCATGATCTTTTTCGTGGCGATGCCGCTCGTCATCGGCCTGATGAATTTCGCCGTGCCGTTGCAGCTCGGCGTCCGCGACGTCGCCTTTCCGGTGCTCAACTCGGTCAGCTTCTGGCTTACCGCGTCGGGTGCGTTCCTGATCAACCTCTCGCTCGTCATCGGCAACTTCGCGCGGACCGGCTGGATGGGTTATCCGCCTCTGTCCGAACTGCCGTTCTCCCCTGATGTCGGCGTCGATTACTATCTCTGGTCGTTACAGATTTCGGGGATCGGGACGTTGCTGACCGGGGTTAATTTCGTCACCACGATCCTCAAGCTGCGCACCACCGGCATGTCCTATTTTCGCATGCCCGTGTTCTGCTGGACCTCACTGGCGGCAAACCTGCTGATCGTCGCGGCATTCCCGATCTTAACGGCAACGTTCGTCATGCTGCTGCTCGACCGCTATCTTGGGATGCATTTCTTCACCAACGACGGCGGCGGCAACCAGATGATGTATGTCAATTTGTTTTGGGCATGGGGTCATCCGGAAGTCTACATCCTGATTCTGCCGGTGTTCGGTGTCTTCACCGAAGTGGCTGCAACCTTTTCCGGCAAATCTCTTTTTGGTTACCGCTCAATGGTTCTGGCAACCATGGCGATCTGTATTCTCTCTTTTATGGTCTGGCTGCATCATTTTTTTACGATGGGGGCCGGCGCGGACGTCAACGCCTTCTTTGGCATCATGTCGGCGATCATCGCGGTGCCCACCGGCGTCAAAGTCTTCAACTGGCTGTTTACCATGTACCGCGGTCGCGTCGTCTTCGGCACGCCGATGCTGTTTACCATCGGATTTATTGTGACGTTCGTCGTTGGTGGGCTGACGGGCGTCCTGCTGGCCGTCCCCCCGGTCGATTTCGTCCTGCACAACAGTGTTTTCCTTGTCGCCCATTTCCATAACGTCATTATCGGCGGCGTCGTCTTCGGCGCTTTGGCCGGTTACAACTACTGGTTCCCCAAGGCGTTTGGCTTCACGCTCGATGAGCGGTTCGGCAAGGCGAGCTTCTGGTGCTGGCTGATTGGCTTTTACCTCGCCTTTATGCCGCTCTATGTCCTGGGCCTGATGGGCATGACCCGGCGCCTCCAGCACATTGCCGATCCGAGCTGGCAACCGCTGCTGGTGGTGGCGATGGGCGGCGCCGTTGTCATCTTCTGCGGCATCCTCTGCCAGATCGCGCAGCTTTTTGTCAGCATCCGCACGCGCGAACGCCGCCGCGACCGGACCGGCGACCCGTGGAACGGGCGGACCTTGGAGTGGGCGACTTCGTCTCCGCCCCCCGCCTATAATTTTGCGACTTTGCCGCGGGTTGAAGCAATCGACGCCTTTTGGGATATGAAACGGAAGGGACGGCGCCCGGTCGAAACAACCTACCAAGCCATCAAAATGCCGCGCAACACTCCCACCGGCATTATCATCGCGTTCTTCGCGGTGGTCACCGGCTTCGCGCTGATCTGGCACATCTGGTGGATGGCGATCCTCGGGCTCCTCGCCGCAGCCGTCACGCTCCTGGTGTTTGGCTGGAGTGGTGATCGGGAGCATGAAATCCCGGTCGCCGAAATTGAGAAGAGCGAGGGGGCCCGCTTGGGCCTCGGGCCGGCCGAATGACAACGGCAGCGAGCGAAACGGCTTCAGCCGGGTTTGCACGCGAGCACGGCGGGCCGGCTCCGACGCGGATTGTCGTCGCCTATGGCTTCTGGATCTTTATCCTGAGCGACATCGTCATGTTTTCGGCGCTGTTCGCGACCTACGCCGTCCTGTCCGGCAACACCGCCGGCGGCCCGACCGGGCGGGAGTTGTTCAATCTCCGCAATGTCTTCATCGAGACGATGTGTCTGCTGGTCTCGAGTTATACGTGCGGGCTCGGGGCCCTGTCCGCCGAACGCCGTCAACCCGGACGGTTCTTGATCTTCGCCGCGCTGACGTTCGTGCTAGGCGCGGCGTTTCTCTTTATCGAGATTTCGGAATTCGCCGGGATGGTCAGCGCAGGGGCCGTCCCCTCGCGCAGCGCCTTTCTCTCCGCCTACTTCACCTTGGTCGGCATGCATGGCGCCCATGTCGCCATGGGCTTGATGTGGCTTGTCTATCTGGTCGCCCAGGTCGCTGCCAAGGGCCTAAGCCCCCCCCTGTTGCGGCGCCTGTTGTGTTTCAGCCTGTTCTGGCACGCGCTGGACATCGTTTGGATCGGGGTGATCACGCTCGTTTATCTGATGGGAGTTCAGTGATGGACGAGGAAGTCCACCCCCGGTACGACCGGACGCCGGGCGTCGAGCACGACGACTCCGGCGCGGGTTTTCTGTCGTACTCGGTGGGGTTGGCGCTGGCGCTCCTGCTGACGATCGGCTCGTTCGTCGTGGCGCAGACAAACCTGCTTTGGGCGCCTGGCGTGGCCGTCGGGCTCATCGTGCTGGCGGTCGCGCAGATCGGGGTTCACCTCGTCTTCTTCCTGCACCTGGGCAGCGGGCCAGACCAGACGAACAATATTCTGGCGCTCGCCTTCGGCCTGCTGATCGTCTTTCTCGTCATCACGGGCTCATACCTGATCATCGCCAACCTCAACGCCAACATGTTGCCGATGCCTGGACATTAGGGTGGAGCCGGCGGAGTCTCCCTTGTGTCGATCCGGCTACGACGCGCAGACCACCAGAGCCAAGCCGCGCGCGGTCCGGCGATTGCATGAGGCAGCCCCAGCCAGGGGATCGGACTCATGCGGAGATCGAGACAGACCAAGATTCTCGCGACCATCGGGCCGGCCAGCGCCAATGAGGACATGCTCGCACACCTGCTCCAGGCCGGGGCGGACGTTTTCCGACTGAACCTCAGCCACGGAACGCACGAGGAACACGCCGAGCGGCTCGAGCATATACGGGCTCTCGAGCAACGCGTCGGCTATCCGATCGGAGTGCTGGCCGATCTGCAGGGGCCAAAGCTGCGGGTCGGCCGCTTTGCCGACGAGAAGGTCAGCCTTGAGGCCGATGCTCCGTTTCGCCTGGATCTGTCTGAAGAACCCGGTTGCGCCCGCCGGGTCCAGTTGCCACATCGCGAAATTTTCGACGCACTTCATCCTGGGGCTCAGCTGCTTCTGGATGACGGCCGGCTCTGCCTCAGCGTGACCGCCTGCGGCGCGGATTTCGCGGACACGAAGGTGGTGACCGGCGGCACGCTGTCCAACCACAAGGGCGTCAATCTGCCCAACGTTGTGCTCGACGTTTCACCACTCACCGAAAAGGATCGGCGCGACCTGGAGTTCGCGCTGGACATCGGAATCAGCCTGGTGGCGCTCTCCTTCGTGCAGCGCCCCGAGGACGTGGAGGAAGCAAAACACCTGATCGCCGGCCGCGCGCACCTGATCTCCAAGCTGGAGAAGCCATCGGCCATCGACAAGCTTGAGGAAATTGTCGAATTGACTGACGGCGTCATGGTTGCCCGGGGCGACCTCGGCGTCGAGCTTCCTCCCGAGACGGTGCCCGCCATCCAGAAGCGGATCATCCGCACCTGCCGGCAGGCCGGCAAGCCCGTCATCGTCGCCACGCAAATGCTGGACTCGATGATCTCCGCGGCGACACCGACCCGGGCAGAGGCCTCCGACGTGGCCAATGCCGTTTACGAAGGCGCCGACGCGGTCATGCTGTCCGGCGAAACGGCGGTTGGAAAGTACCCGGTGGGCGCAGTCGGGATGATGGATCGGATCATCAAACACAGCGAAACCGATCCGGTTTACCCCGAGCTGTTGAACGCCGGGCAGGCCAAGCCGAAGCGGACCACCGCGGATACGATCACGGAATCGGCCAGCCGGGCGTCCGCCACGCTGCCGACGGCCGCCATCGTCACCTTCACGAGTTCTGGCGCGACGGCGCTCCGGGCGGCACGCCGGCGCCCGCCGGTTCCCATCCTCGCACTCACCCCGTCCCTCCAGGTGGCCCGCAACCTGGCGGGCGTTTGGGGAATTCACGCGGTTCAGGTCGACATCCTCGACGACCATCTGAACCTGGAAGCCCTGGCCGTCAAGATCGCCATGGAAGAAGGCTTCGCGAGAAGCGGAGACCATTTGGTGATTACCGCGGGGCTGCCCCTGCACACGATGGGACCGACGAACGTCATGCGGCTTGTCCAGGTTCAGGACGGACAGCCGGAGTTGCGCAGGGAGATGCCCCTCCAAAGGGTCTAGCGGGAACGCAGCGGGATTACCGGCCGCAGACGGGAAAAGACGCGCCGGCTGCAGCACCAGACCAAGATCGGCGGTTCCTGTTCGCCGGATGAAAATCGCGCGCGACCTTCCGCTGTGCTATCATCACGGCTAATTGATAATGGGAGGGAGTCGCTATGCGGTCGCTGGTACGGGCTGCGGCGGCGTTGGTTTTTGCGGCCTGTGTCCGGTTGCACTTGCGCAAGAGTGGAGCGACCCGCGGCCATACCCGCGGTTTGAGCCTTCTCCCTGTCCGGACACGCTTCCGGCCCTGAAGCACGCGCGCTGCGGCTTCCTGGTCGTGCCGGAGAACCGCGCAGAACCGGGGGGCCGGGCACGGCGCAATATCGTCGCAATCGTGCCGGCGGTCTCGAAGACTCCTGAACCGTCTCCCGTCGTGTACCTCACCGGCGGTCCGGGTGGCATTGCGTTGCTGGAAGCCCAGCGCCTCATCGAGGCTGGGTTGAACCGAGAGCATGTTCTCATTCTGATGAATCAACGGGGAACATTTGAAACGGTGCCGGAACTGACGTGCCCCCGGGTCGATAAGTTCAACGCGCGGGCCGTGGGGCGACGGCTCGACTCGGACGCGACCCGGCGTGATCACGTCGCCGCAACGGCGGCCTGCCGACGGCATCTCATCAACAAGGGCATCGACCTCGGCGCGTATAATACGCTGGAGAACGCGGCCGACTTCGCCGATCTTCGGCGCGTTCTCGGCTACGACGACTACAACCTCTATGGCGTGTCGTACGGAACCGATCTCGCACTTACGATCCTGCGGCGCCATCCCGAGGGATTCGCAGTGTCGTTCTCGACTCAGCTGTCCCCCCGCAACGCGCCGGACCGCCGGAATTCTGGCCCAACGCGCGGGCCGGTTTTCGCAACCTCTTCGAGGCCTGCCGGGCCCAGGGGTTCTGCAACGCCCGCTTCCCGCGGCTCGAGCAGACGTTCGTCGACCTCGTTCGCCGGCTGGATGCCGATCCGGTCGCGGTCACGATCACCGACCCGCAGACGAACGCGCCGCGGCGGGTCGTTCTGGACGGCGGCGCGTTGGTGAACGCGCTCGTTGCCGTCAGCTTCTATACGCCGGTGTTCAGGGACGTTCCCCGGCGGATCACCAACCTCGCGGCGGGCGAGGCGACCGAGTTCGCCGCCTTCCGTGCAGCGTCGGTACCCCCGCCCGGCTTCGTCGGCTACGGGCTGACCTTCGGAGTTTTTTGCGCCGAGCAGACCCCGTTCTCCAGCCCTCACGATGTGCTGGTCGGGGGCAGCAATCATTCCCGAATTATCCTGCCAGCGTCCTCGCCGAAGCGCCTCAGTTCACTTACGTCTATGACGACTGCCGGGTGTGGAACGTGCCGAGCCTGCCGGCAATGCGCCACGCAACGCCGAGCGACATCCCCACGCTGATACTTTCCGGAAGCTTCGATTCCGTTACGGCGTTCCGCTGGGCCAAGGCGGCGGCCGAGAAGCTGACGCACGCGACGCTTGTCTCGATTCCGGGAGCCAGGCACTTCGTCCTGCCGGAGTCGCACTGCGCCCAGTCAGTGGTTGCATCGTTCCTCCGGCATCCCCACGCGCCGGACACGGGTTGCGTTGCCAGGGCAACTCCTCCGGCGTTTTCGGAGTGATAGCGCTGGCAGAGGACCAGTCACTCCCGTTTGGATCCGGACCGGAGGATCGAGATATCTCTTAATCCGGTGTCCACGTTACGACGCAAAAACGGGCGATGATCGACACGAGCTGGCCGGAGTTTCGACCTCGCGCGAGCGGCACGGAGGGTACAATGATTCACCTCAGCCCGCTCGAAGGCGCCTTCGTGGCGGCCATGGGCGACGACTTTGGCACGTTGATCGAAGTCTATCCGGAGCACGCCACCCTCGACATCCCGACCAGCGACGACCAGGTGGTGTTCGGTGAGAACACATCGCCGCCCAGCAACTGGCCCTTCCATGTGCTGCTGTCGGTGCCATTGGGACAGGACGAAATCGAGCGCATCGGCACACGCGAAGGCTGGCACGCCAGGACTTCGGCCGCGGCATGGAGGGCCAGAGGCCGTTTTTTCAGGTCGTCGAGTTCTGGGTCGAGAACCGGGTGATGATCGAGATCGCCTCGCCGACGATGACTGAGGACTACCAGAACTGCATGGAGCGCATGCAATTGCCGGTGATGAATGACCCGGAATCGCTGCTGATGCGTGCCACCCACAAGGTCAAGACAAGCTGATCACCGGCGGCGAAGATCACCTCCCGCCCCATCGAGGCTGCGGGTGCGGACTGCGCCGGAGAGCAAGCCGTTGACCAGTCAACAAGGGCCGCATTCTGAAGTTCGTCGACGAAGCCCTGGCCCCGACCGCGTCCATCGTCCTGATCATCGGCGGCGGCGGTGGGTTCAAGCAGATGCTCGTTGACAGCGGCGTCGGCGACGCTATTGGGCAGCTGGCGCTCGATGCGCATATTTCCGCGATCCTTCTCGCCTGGCTCGCCACTGCCCTCATCCGGATTGCCACCGGCTCGGCGACCGTCGCGACGATTACCGGAGCAGGCCTGGTGGCGCCGGTGGTCACGAGGATTCCCGACGTCAACCGCGAGCTCCTGGTCCTGACCACCGGAGCGGATTCAGTCATTCTCAGCCACGTCAACGACGCGGGCTTCTGCCTGGTCAGGCAGTAACTGAATATGACCGTGCCCGAGACCTTCAAAACGTGGACCGCGATGGAAACCATTCTCTCCGTCGTGGGTCTTATCTTCATCCTGCTGCTCAGCACCGTCGTCTGACGATCGAACGAGGAGGGTCAACGCCATGAGCCCAAGCGCTCCCTTCGTTGTCGGCATCGACATCGGCACCACCAGTACGAAAGCGGTTGTTTTCGATGCCGCCGGCAAGGTGGCCGGACATGCAACGGTCGGCTATCCCCTGCACACACCGGCCCCCGGCGTCGCCGAGCAGAATCCCAAGGAGATCTATGCCGCGGTCATCGGTGCGCTCGGCAGGGCTGTCCGGAAAGCGGCGATCGAACCTTCGCGTATCCGGGGCGTGGGCTTCAGTGCCGCGATGCACAGCGTCATCGCCGTCGATGAAAGCAGCGCGCCGCTGACCGCAAGCATCACCTGGGCCGACACGCGCGCGGCGGCCTGGGCCGAGCACATCCTGCGGGAAAAGGACGGACACGCGATCTATCGCCGGACCGGCACGCCGATCCACCCGATGTCGCCCCTGGTCAAGCTGGTGTGGCTTCGTCACGACCGGTCCGACCTGTTCAGGCGCGCCGCCCGGTTCGTCGGGATCAAGGAGTACGTTTTCTTTTGCCTGTTCCGGCAATGGGTCGTCGATTACTCGATCGCATCGGCGACGGGACTGTTCAATCTGGAACAGCTCGACTGGGATGAAGGGGCGCTGAAGCTGGCGGGAATTACCCCCGATCATCTGTCGCGACCGGTGCCGCCCACCCATCACGTGGAGGGACTCGACCCCGTTCTGGCCGCGGAGATCGGCCTTCCGGCGGGCGTTCCGTTCGTCGTCGGTGCAAACGACGGCGTGCTGTCAAATCTCGGGGTCAATGCGATCGGACCGGGAGACGTTGCCGTCACCATCGGCACGAGTGGCGCCATGCGGGCTGTGGTCGACAAACCCCGCACCGATCCCCACGGCCGGACCTTCTGCTATCTGCTGACCGAGAACCACTGGGTGGTGGGAGGCCCCGTCAACAATGGCGGCATCGCCTTTCGCTGGGTGCGCGACGAACTGGCGGCGGCGGAGACCGAGACGGCGAAGCGCCTCGGCATCGATCCGTACGACGTGCTGACCCGGATTGCCGAGCGGGTGCCGTGCGGCTGCGAAGGTCTGATTTTCCATCCGTATCTCACCGGCGAGCGCGCCCCCTGGTGGAACGCCGCCATGCGGGCGTCATTCTTCGGCCTCGCGGCGTGTCACCGCAAGGAGCACATGGTGCGGGCGGTGCTGGAAGGCGTGATCTACAGCCTGTTCAGCATCCTGCCGGCGGTTGAAGGTCTGATCGGTCCGACGCGGACGATCAAGGCGACCGGCGGTTTCGCGCGATCCGGGCTCTGGCGGCAGATGATGGCCGATGTCTTCAATCGCGAAGTCATCGTTCCGGAAAGTTTCGAAAGCTCCTGCCTCGGTGCTGCGGTTTTTGCTCTCTATTCCCTGGGGGACGTGGATACGCTGAACGTGGTGGGAAACTGGGTCGGTGCTACGCACCGTCATGCGCCGATCGCGGAGAACGTCGCGATCTACGCGGAGCTGACCCCTATCTATCTAAGCATTCCGGCCAAACTGGCCGACGAATACGCCCGGCTAACCGCCTTTCAACGGGGCGTTCGCCAGATGAGGGCGGCGGAGGCAGCTGGAGCGTCGTGATCAGGCCGGGCGTCAACCAGCATCAGGACTCCTGCGAGAGGCGGAGGACATCATGAGCATTCATCCCACCTTGCGGTCCGTAACCGAGAGGATTCAGCATCGCAGCGAGAACAGTCGCGCCGCTTACCTGCGGCGCCTCGACCAGGCGCGCCGGCAGGGACCGGTGCGCGGTCACCTGTCTTGCACCAACCTCGCTCATACCTTCGCCGCCTTCGCCCCCGCCGAGAAGTGCATTCTCAGCGAGGCGAAGCTTCCCAACATCGGGATCGTCTCCGCATACAACGATATGCTGTCGGCGCATCAGCCCTTCGAACGCTTCCCCGCGATCATCAAGCAGGCCGCGCGCGAGGCGGGCGCCGTCGCCCAATTTGCCGGCGACGTACCGGCCATGTGCGACGGTGTCACCCAGGGCGAGCCGGGCATGGAGCTGTCTCTCTTCAGCCGCGACGTGATCGCGCTCGCGACCGCCGTCTCGCTTTCCCACAACACCTTCGATGCGGCGCTGTGTCTCGGCATCTGCGACAAGATCGTCCCCGGCTTGGTGATCGGCGCCCTCAAGTTCGGCCACCTGCCGGTGATCCTGGTACCGGGGGGGCCGATGCCCTCGGGCCTGCCCAACCAGGACAAGGCAAAAGTCCGCCAGCTCTACGCGCAGGGGAAGGTGGGGCGCGACGCGCTGCTGGAGGCCGAGTCGAAGGCGTATCACGCGCCCGGCACGTGTACGTTCTACGGCACCGCCAACAGCAATCAGATGCTGATGGAGGTGATCGGCCTGCACCTGCCGGGAGCGGCGTTCGTCAATCCCAATACCCCGCTGCGCGACGCCCTGACCGATGCGGCGGCACGGCGCGTTCTACAAATCACCGCGCTCGGCGACGGCTACACACCCATGGGCCGGGTGATCGACGAGCGCGCGATCGTAAACGGCGTCGTCGGCCTGCTGGCGACGGGCGGCTCGACCAATCACACCATCCACCTGGTGGCAATGGCACATGCTGCGGGCATCCGCATCACCTGGGACGACTTCAGCGACCTGTCGGCCGTCGTGCCGCTGCTGGCGACGATTTATCCGAATGGTTCGGCCGACGTGAACGACTTCCAGGCCGCGGGCGGCATGGGCTTCCTGATCGGACAGTTGATGAGCGTGGGCCTGCTTCACGACGGCGTTCTTACGGTCGCCGGCGAAGGCCTTGCCGCCTACCGCAACGAGCCGTTCCTTGAGGACGGCCGTCTGGCGTGGCGACCCGCTCCGGCCGAGAGCCGGAACGAAAGCGTGCTCCGGCCCGTCTCCAGGCCGTTCTCTCCCGACGGTGGCCTGAAGGTGCTAAGAGGAAACCTCGGCCGGGCGGTGATCAAGACATCCGCCGTCAAACCGGAACACCAGGTGGTGGAAGCGCCGGCGATCGTCTTCGACAGCCAGGAGGCGCTGATGGCCGCATTCCACCGCAACGAGCTGCGGCGCGATTTCGTTGCCGTCATCCGCTGGCAGGGTCCGCGCGCCAATGGCATGCCGGAACTGCACAAGCTGACGCCGCCTCTGGGCGTCCTGCAGGACGAGGGCTTCAAGGTCGCCCTGGTCACCGACGGCCGCATGTCGGGGGCATCGGGGAAGGTTCCGGCCGCCATTCACGTGACCCCCGAATGCCTCGCCGGCGGACCGATTGGCAAGGTGCAGACCGGCGACATCGTCCGCGTCGATGGCCGGCACGGCACCCTCGAGGTGAAACTGGCGGGTGACGAACTCGGCGCCCGTCGATCGGCAAACGCTGATTTGACACCTAGCCACTTCGGCCTCGGACGTGAGCTCTTCGCCATGTTCCGCGCAAACGCCGCGTCGGCGGAGCAAGGAGCCATGACCTGGCTTTCGCCCGAGGAAAGAGCTGCACCGGCCTTCACCGATCTCAAGGACGAGCGGGTGCATGACAACTTCGTCTACGCCGCGGAGTCCGTGCAATGACCATTGAAGACCTCTTGCGCCTCGGGCCCGTCGTCCCGGTTATCGTGATCGACGATGCACGCAAGGCGGTCCCGCTGGCGCGTGCGCTGGTGGCAGGTGGCGTGCGCGCCCTGGAGGTCACGCTCCGCACCGAGGCCGCGTTTGACTCGATCGATCGCATCGCCCGCGACGTTCCCGATGCCGTCGTCGGCGTCGGCACGATCACCCGGCCAGAGGAGTTCGGCCGGGCGCGGCAGGCCGGAGCCCGCTTTACCGTCACGCCCGGCCTCACCCCGGATCTCGTCTCGGCGGCCGGTGAGAGCGGGTTGCCGCTGCTGCCGGGGGTGATGACCCCCTCGGAGGTCATCGCCGCGCGCAACGCCGGTTTCAACGCACTCAAGCTGTTTCCGGCACAGCAGGCGGGGGGCATCGGCATGCTGAAGGCTCTTGGCGGACCGTTTCCGGATATCCGGTTCTGCCCGACCGGCGGCATCTCGGTCGAGACCGCACCGGCTTTTCTGGCCCTCGCCAACGTCGCCTGCGTCGGCGGTTCATGGCTGACGCCGCGACACCTGGTCGACCGCGAAGACTGGGTAGCCATCACCGACCTTGCGCGAGCAGCTGCTGCCTTTGGCGCTTGCTGCGAAGCATGACCACTCTTTTGCCGGCACTTGTCACCCGATTGAGGTGTTTAGAGCAACGGCATGCGCCGGCCGATCATCCTGAGCGCACCAGGAATGCCTTTTAATTGCAGTACCTTCGATGTTTGTTATGCACATTTGGTGGCTTTTGCCGATCACTCTGACAAATGCTCGCGTGCCGCCGCCTAGCGCAGGGGATCGATAAAAAAACGTACTTTCAATATATTAGAGCTGTCTCACGTTGCCTAAACAATTGGCAATGGAGCCAAATTGCAGTGTTTTCCAGAGACGAGGCGCGCCTGGTGAATTTTATACACAGGCTTGCCCACCGCTGCTGTGCCAATCGTCTCCCCGCGGGCGGCTCCCCAGCCCACGCAATTTATACCCAGTTGGAGGGCATTGCATAAAGGATTGCTTTGCGAATCAAGCGGCAGAGGTGCCGCTGTGGTGGCAGGCCGGCGACAGCAAGACAGCACATATTCAGCGGCGGCTAAGCATCATCACCACCAGGGACCGGGGCCCCACCCCGATCTCCGCGCCATCAGCATAGAATTGATGGTCCGCGAGACCGCCTTCGCCACGGACGTAGGCATCGGTGTCGACCAGCCGCTCCCAGCCCTCCCCGATCGGGAGCGACGGCAATGCCCAGGAAACGGGCTCGTAATCGGCATTAAGAATAACAATGAAGCTGTCGTCCGGCTGCGGTTCACCCCTCGCCGTCAGATGGTGCTGGCCGGCCTCACCGCGGATCAGAAACCCCAGTCGCCGAAGCTCCCCGTCCCCCCAATCAGGTCCAGCCATTTCGCTCCCATCCGGCTTTAGCCAGGTGAGGTCCTGCACCTCGGTACCCGGAATGAAGCGGGCATGGCCGAACCGCTGCCGATGGAAGACGATGTGGTCTCGCCGCAGGTGGATCAGCCCACGGACAAACTCCACCAGGTGGCGTTCGGGCCCGTCGATCGGGCTCCAGTCGAGCCAGCTCAGGTCGCTGTCCTGGCAATAGGCGTTGTTGTTGCCGAGCTGTGTGTGTCCGAACTCGTCCCCAGCAAGCAGCATTGGCATTCCCTGTGATAGCAGCAGCGTTGCCAAGAGATTACACCGCTGCTTGAGGCGAAGCTGGCCAATCTCGGGGTCATCGCTCGGCCCTTCGGCCCCGCAGTTCCAGCTGTTGTTTTGATGATGTCCGTCGCGGTTGTCTTCGCCGTTCGCCTCGTTGTGCTTTTGGTTGTAGCTGACCAGATCGGCCAGAGTGAACCCGTCGTGGGCGGTCACGAAGTTGACGCTGGCCCAGGGCCGGCGGCCGTGGGTTTCGAACAAGTCGCTGGAGCCGGTGACGCGGGTGGCGAGGTCGGATACCTGCCCGCCGTCACCCTTCCAGAAACGGCGGACTGTGTCGCGGTACCGATCGTTCCACTCTGCCCAGCCGGGAGGAAAGCCGCCGAGGCGGTAGCCGCCGTCACCCACGTCCCACGGCTCGGCGATCAGCTTGACCTTTTTGAGCACCGGGTCCTGGTGGACCGCGTCGAGAAAGCCACTGTTGACGTCGAAGTGGCCGCCGGCCTCGCGGGCGAGGGTCGTCGCCAGATCGAAGCGAAAGCCGTCGACATGCATCTCTTCGACCCAGTAGCGAAGCGAGTCCATCACCAGCTGCAGGACGTTGGCGTTGTGCAGATTGAAGCTGTTGCCGCAGCCGGTGACGTCCCAGTAGTAGCGGGCGTTGCCCGCGACGAGGCGGTAATAGGAGGCGTTGTCGATGCCGCGAAACGACAGGGTCGGCCCCAGTTCGCTGCCCTCGGCGGTGTGGTTGTAGACGACATCGAGAATCACCTCGAGGCCGGCAGCGTGAAACGCCTTGACGAACCCCCTGAACTCGTTGACGCCGCCGCCGGCGAGATACCGCGGCTCCGGGGCGAAGAAGCCGAGCGTATTGTAGCCCCAGTAATTGGCGAGCCCGCGGTCGGCCAGGTGGCGCTCCTGGAGAAATGCCTGCACCGGCAGCAACTCGATCGCCGTCACGCCAAGCCAGCGGAGGTAGTCGATGA
>DAIQPV010000358.1:0-2847 GCA_036787145.1 Rhodospirillales bacterium | reverse complement strand
GACCTGTTTGCCTTCCGCAACGAAGGAACCGATGTCGCGGCCGCGGACGTTCGCCTGGACGGTTGCGAAGCGCTGGTGGTTCTCGCGCCTCACTTGGCGGGGGCCGATCACCTCCTCGATCACCGCGAGCTGCGACAGGGGCACAATCTCGCCCCGAGGCGTGCGCACGATAATCTGGCTGATCGCTTCAAGGGTCGCTCGCGACTTCTCGACGTAGCGCACGACGATGTCGAAGCGGCGCATTTCTTCGAACACCTGTCCCGCCTGGCGCCCGCCGACCGCGGTGCTGAGGACCGCCTGCACGTCATCGACATTCAGTCCGTAGCGGGCGATGGCGTTTCGGTCGATGACGATACGAAGCTGAGGCGCGCCGGTCAGCTGATCGCGCTGCACGTCGCTGGCGCCGCCGATGCCGCGCACGAGCGCTTCCAGTTCGGCCGACTTCGCCTGCAGGACATCCGAGTCGGGTCCGAACAGCTTGACGGCAAGCTGTGCACGCGTGCCCGTAAGCAGTTCGTCGACGGCGGCGGCGATCGGCTGAGTGAAGTTGAACTGCGCTCCGGGGAACTCCTCGAACGCTTCCGCCATCCGGGCATAAAGCGCATCCGGATTATCGGCCGTCGTCCATTTCTCCTGCGGCTTGAGGGCGACGAACGCCTCGGCGCTGTTGATCGGATCGGCGTGGGCGCCGACCTCGCCGCGTCCCACCCGCGTAACCACTCGAGTGACTTCGGGAAACGAGGTCATCAGCCGCTTCTCGAAGCGGATGACGGTATCGCGCGCCTCTTCCAGCGAGATGGAGGGCGCCATGGTGACCCTGACCAGCAGGTCTCCTTCGTTGAGTCGAGGGACGAACTCCGAACCGATCCGCGGCAGGACCAGCCCGCCCACCACCAGCATCGCGACCGCCAGGGCGATGGCCGCGCGGCGGTGGCCAACGAAGTAGGTGACGAGCGGCCGATAGGCCCGCAGCAGGCGTCTGACGGCCCACGGTTCGTGGTGGGTTGTCATCGTCTCTGCCGCTCGGAGCTTAGGCCGCCGCATGAACAGTTCGGCGAAGACGGGTGTGGCGATGGCGGCAAAAACAAGCGATCCGAGCATGGCCAGCGCCAGCGTGTAGGCGAGTGGCCGGAAGGTCGTGCCTTCGACGCCCTGCAGCGTGAACAGGGGGATGAAGACGACGATGATGATGATCAGCGCAAACGCGATCGGCCGCAGCACTTCCGCCGCGGCGCGGGCGACGATCTCGCGCTTGCTTTCAGCCCGGTGACCCGACTTCAGCAGCCGGTCGATGTTTTCGACGATGACGATCGAGCCATCGACCAGCAGACCGATGGCAATCGCCAAGCCGCCCATCGACATCAGGTTGGCCGAGATCCCCAGTACTTTCATCGCGAGAAAGGTGAAGGCAATGCAGAACGGGATCGACAGGGCGACGACGAGAGATGGCCTTACCGCCCCGAGGAAGACGAGGAGGACGAGCGAAACCAATACGATCCCTTCGATCAGGGCGTTGGTCACCGTTTCGATGCATTTCGCCACCAGGACCGATTGATCATAGTAGGGAACGACGACAAGGCCTTCCGGCAGCTGCGCGTTGACCTCGGCAAGGCGCTGCTTCACGTCCGCAATGACCGTCGACGTGTTGGTGTCGATCAGCTTCAGCACCAGCCCGGCGACCGTTTCGCCGCGGCCATCCAGCACCGCCAGGCCCTGGCGGGGCGCACCGCCGACCCGAACCTCCGCAACGTCGCGGACGTAGATCGGCGTGCCGTCCTCGACCTTGACGACGATGCTTTCGATGTCGGCGATGCTGCCGGCGAGGCCGACGGATCGGACCACCAGCAGTTCGGCGTTCCTGACGATCGACTGAGCGCCGGCATTCGCGTTGTTGGCGCTGATCGCGTTGGCGACCTCGTTGATGGTGATGCCGTAGCGCAGCAGCGCGTCGGGCTGCACCATGACCTGGTACTGCTTTTCCTCTCCGCCGAGCGAGAGGACCTCGGTGACGCCGGGGACCGTCTGCAGGTTGTACTTGATGATCCAGTCCTGGGCCTCACGGACCTCCTTCAGGTCTCGCGTGCCGGTCTCGTCGGCGACGAAGAAGAACAGGATTTGCCCGAGACCGGTGGTGATCGGGCCCATTTCCGGTTCACCGAACCCCTCCGGGATCTCCTCGCGCGCGAGTTGCAGCCGCTCGCCCACGAGCTGACGGGCGAAGTAGATGTCGGTGCCGTCCTCGAAGTAGACGTTGACCACGGAGAGGCCGAAGTTGGAGGTGGAACGGATCTGCTTCAGGTTGGGCAGACCGTTCATCGCCACTTCGACCGGGAAGGTGACGTAGCGTTCCACCTCTTCGGGAGCGAGCCCCTCGGTTTCGGTGAAAACCTGTACCAGCGCCGGCGTCACGTCGGGGAATGCGTCGACCGGAAGGCTTCGGAAGCTGGCCAGTCCGGCGCCGATCAGTCCGATGACGAACGCGACGACGAGCAGCCGGTTGGCGAGCGTCAGATAGATGAAGTGCTTCATCAGTGTGCGTGCCCGTCGCCGAAGGTTGCTTTCGCCATTTGCGCCTTGAGCGTGAATGCACCGGTCTGGGCGTAGCGTTCGCCCTTCTGCAGGCCATCCACGATCTCGATGAAGTCGCCGTTGCTGCTGCCGGTCCTGACCGGGCGCGGCACGAAGCCTTCATCGGTGGCGACGAATACGACCGTCTCGCCTTCGTGCGTCTGCAGCGCCGTCTTCGGCACGCGGACACGCGCCGTCTTGCTGTCGACCGCGATACGGGCGGTGACGAACGATCCGGGCCGCAGGCGCCTCGAGGCGTTGTCGAGCACGGCCAGTGCG